>CAKTOJ010000034.1 GCA_934589665.1 uncultured Oscillospiraceae bacterium
TAGGGGTGTAGCCAAGCGGTAAGGCAAGGGACTTTGACTCCCTCATTCGCTGGTTCGAGTCCAGCCATCCCTGCCAGTTGACTTTCGGCGGCTTCGCCGTTTTTTATTATACAGCCTTTTATTGCATACACTCTTTGCTTCGTTAGCTCAGTCGGCAGAGCACCTGCCTTTTAAGCAGGGTGTCCGGGGTTCGAATCCCCGACGAGGCACCATCAAAAAAGTATCGTTATTGCTCAAAAGCAAAGCAATAACGGTACTTTTTTGCGTTGTAGGCTCAAGCCAGTGGAACAAATTATTGCAAGCAACTGCAAACAAAAGCAAAAAAATGATTGCAAAATTGATTGCAATATTTGGCCCTTAGCCCGTGCCCTTGACGATGCCGCCCTATTTGACAGCAGCGACCGGCGCATTACACGCGTAAAAAACAAGACAAAAGGCCTGAGTGTGATTTCACGCTCAGGCCTTTTACCGGAGAGGGATTGTTACACAGCTGCAGTATTGCTGCGCGCCATCGCTTTCAAAATGCGCGGAGCCAGAATCACGCTGACCACGATTTTCAGACAGTCGCCCGGAAGATAAGGCAGCATGTACGCCGTGGCAAGCTTGGCCGCGCTGACCGCACCGCCGTTGTAGACATTGACAATGAGCGCAATGTACGGAAGTCCAATCGCGTAAAGCACGGCAAAGCCCGCAGCGCAGGCCAGCGCGAGACGCAGCGGCGTGCGGTTCTTCTCCGCCAGCTTACCGATGACCCACGCCGTCGGGATCAGGCCAAGCAGAAAGCCGAAAGTCGGATTGAAAATATATCCGAAGCCGCCGCCGGCAGCAAAAATAGGCAGACCCACAAGGCCGAGGCCGACATAGAGCGCCTGCGAAAGCGCGCCGAGCTTCGCGCCGAGCAGCAGTCCGGCCATCGCTGTGAAAAAGCACTGGAGCGTGATGGTCGCCTGCATGAACTGGAAGTGGATGAACGCGCCGATCGCGGTGAGCGCCGCAAACAGCGCGCAGTAAATAAGATCTCTGGTTTTCATGGTTCTGCCTTTCTTTTCTTTTGTGATGGGGCAAGTGTATCACAACGCGTCCCTTCTGTCAACCTTTAAAATATATCAGGTTTACAGAAAAAGAAAAAGCGCCGTTTACCGTCCCAGTACGGTAAAACGCATCGGCTCAAGCAGTTATCGACAGCGAAAGAAAAAGGGTGGGATATATCCCACCCTTTTTACCGATCAGACATTGAACCGGAAGTAGATCATGTCGCCGTCCTTGACGACATAGTCCTTGCCCTCACTGCGCAGCAGACCCTTCTCCTTGGCCGCCGCGACTGAACCGCAGGCGATCATTTCGGTGAAATTGATCGTTTCGGCGCGGATGAAGCCGCGCTCGATGTCGGAGTGGATCTTTCCGGCGGCCTGCGGCGCCTTGGTGCCGTTTTTGATCGTCCATGCGCGGCACTCATCCTCGCCATAGGTGAGGAAAGAAATGAGGCCAAGGAGCGAATAGGAGCACTGGATCAGGCGGTCAAGGCCGGACTTCTCGATCCCCAGCTCCTCCAGAAACAGCGCACGGTCCTCGCCGTCAAGCTCGGCAATATCCTGTTCCAGCTTGGCACAAATCGGCAGCACCTCCGCACCCTCCTTTGCAGCACGCTCGGCGACAAGCTTATAGTACGGATTGGACTCCTTATCGGCAAAGCCGTCCTCGTCCATATTCGCGGCGTAGATAATGGGCTTGAGGCTCAGAAGCTCCGCGGTCGAGATCAGTTCGGCGTCCTCCTTGCTGTCCGTTTCAAAGGTGCGCGCGCTTTTACCTGCGTCAAGGTGCGCAGCAAGCGCCTTGAACACCTCTGCCTCATGCAGGAATTTTTTGTCGCCCTTGGCCATCTTCACTGCCTTTTCCACGCGGCGGTTCACCATTTCAAGGTCAGCCATGATAAGCTCCAGATCGATCGTCTCGATATCGCCGATGGGATCGACAGGAACATTGGTACTTGCGTCGGCAACGACATGCATAATGTTCTCATCGTCAAAGCAGCGCACAACATGGACCACCGCATCCGTGCGGCGGATATTCTCCAGAAACTTGTTGCCGAGACCCGCGCCCTGACTCGCGCCCTTGACAAGACCCGCAATATCGACGAACTCAATAACCGCAGGCGTTTTCTTCTTCGGATGATACATCTCAGCCAGCTTGTCGAGCCGCTCGTCCGGAACGGCGACCATGCCGACGTTTGGCTCGATGGTGCAGAACGGATAGTTGGCGCTCTCCGCGCCCGCGTTGGTGATGGCGTTGAATAATGTGGACTTACCCACGTTCGGAAGTCCGATGATGCCCAATTTCATAAAAGCAAATCTCCTTTGCCGTATTTTCGGCTTAATATTGTATCATCGGCGTGCAGAAAGTGCAAGGGCGATTATTTTTTCTCCATACCCCCTTGACAAGCAGAATAGTTGTAGTATCATCCGTTTAGTTGATGAAACAACTATTACGAAAGAAGGATGAGAGATGGACGTTACCCGCCGCAAAATCACCAAGATCGCACGCGAGGTCAGCAAGTTCACCGTGCGCACACTGCGCGCGGACGGCGTGGGCACCGGCGAATTTGACGTGATCCACGCCGTGCGCAAGAATCCGGGCATCACGCAGTCCGAGGTCTGCCGCATCACCGGACTGGACAAGGGCGCCGTCGCACGGCAGACAGCCAATCTGGAAGCCAAGGGTTATCTCCGCCGCTGCGAAAACCCCGCCGACGGCCGCAGCCGCCTGCTTTACGCCACCGAACAGGCGGAGGCCCTGAAGAACTCGAAGACACAGATCGAATCGGGCTTTTACGAATGGCTGACCGAGCCGCTCAGTGCAGACGAGCGCGAGGCATTCGCCCGCACACTTGACAAACTCTATCAGCGCTGCAAAGCGGAAAGCAAGGCGGACTTTTCCGAAATGAGCCGCCGTGTCCGGGAGGAGAAGAAAAATGTCTAATAAAAAGAAAATGTCGCAGGCTATGGCCTTCATTGTGCTCTTCGGTATCGTGAGCCTGTTCTCCGACATGACTCACGAGGGTGCATCGAGCATTCGGGGCGCTTATCTTGCGCTGCTGGGTGCCAGCGCAGGTACGATCGGCTTTATATCCGGGCTCGGCGAACTGATCGGCTACTCCATGCGCTATGTGTTCGGCAAGCTCACAGACAGGTCCAAGTGCTACTGGCCCATGACCATCGCCGGCTATGTGCTCGATATCATCGCCGTACCCGCGCTCGCGCTCGTCGGTGAACACGGCTGGGTCGCCGCCTGCGCTCTGCTGGTCGTACAGCGCATGGGTAAAGCCATCAAAAAGCCCGCAAAGGACACCATCATGTCCTTTGCCGCCTCGCAGGAGGGCGTTGGAAAAAGCTTCGGCATCCAGGAGGTGCTCGATCAGATTGGCGCGTTTCTCGGTCCCGTGCTGCTCTACCTTGTACTGCTCCTCCGGCAGGACGGCTCGGCCTTTGATGCTTACGCCCGCTGCTTTGCCTTCCTTGCCATCCCCGGCGCGGTCACGCTGGTCCTGCTGCTCATCACGCGGAGCAAATTCCCGAACCCTGAGCACTTCGAGCCGGAGCCGAAGGAGTATGTCCCCTTCAAAATGAAGAAGGAGTTTCTCCTCTACATTGCGGGCATCAGCCTCTTCGCCTTCGGCTTCATTGATTATTCCATCATCATCATGCACGTCTCGCGCGTTTACGCGCACCTCGGCTCCGCACTGGCGGAGACGACGGAGCTGGTCAACAGCGGTACGCTGCCGCTGCTCTATGCCGGTGCCATGCTGGTGGACGCCGTCGCGGCGCTGGTGTTCGGCCTGCTCTACGATAAAAACGGCGTGCGCGCGCTGGTGTGGTCGACGCTGCTCTCCGCGCCGTTCGCCATCTTCATCTTCGCTTTCAATTCCGTTCCCATGCTGCTCCTCGGCGTCGCACTTTGGGGCGTCGGCATGGGTGCGCAGGAATCCATCTTGAAAGCGGCCGTGACAAGCATGGTGCCGAAAACCAGCCGTGCGACCGGCTACGGCGTTTTCGAATGTGCTTTCGGTGCCTTCTGGTTCCTCGGCAGCTGGCTGCTCGGCGTGCTTTACGATGTGAGTATTCCGGCTATGATTGTTGTTTCTGTGCTCGCGCAGCTTGCCGCCATTCCGTTTTATATCGCCTCAAACCGCCTTCACAATGCATAAAAAAGAAGCATCCGGCTTCTGCACCGGATGCTTTCTTTTTTAAAGTAGTATCCTTTCCGCAATCAGCATCATCAAAGGCATGGTGATCGGCAGGAAGAGGTTGGAATGAAGCACGCTTTCGCTGGCAAGCTCAGGCGAGCGGTCGTAACGGACGGCGAAAATGCTCACAGTCGTTGCCACGCTGCATCCCAGGATCGTGATGATGCACAGGCACACAATATGATCCCAGCCCGTGAACCGCAGGAGAAATGCACCGAGCAGCGGCATCACGATCCCGCGCAGGACGGTGATAAGATACAGCAGCGGCTTGCGCAGCGCATCAAGCAGCGGCTTTCTGGACAGCTGGCAGCCGATGATAAGCATGGACGTCGGCATGACGCAGGCTCCGAAGCGGCTGAAGAACTGATACGGCGCGCCGGTAAACTTCCAGCCGAAGGCGATCATGACTATCATCATCAGTGTGGAAAGATTCAGCGGCGTGAGCAGGCCCCTGATCTGCTGGACAAGGCCGTGCTCCTTCTCCCGGCGGAAGCTCTGCATCACCATAAAAAAGAGGTACAGCGTGGAGCTGGGGACCGACAGCGCCGCCAGCACCGCGCCCTGTGTGCTGAACACCGCCGAGCACAGGGAGATCCCCATGAAGCCGTTGTTCGGGTAGGCCACGCTGCGGCTGAAAACAAGCGTGTCATCCTCGTTCAGTCTCAGAGCCTTTGCCAGCAGATAGGCGAGGAATGTGAAGAGGAAGAAACAGGTCAGATACGCCAGAATGATTCCCAGCGCCTTGGAAAACGGCATATCGCCGAACTCTCCGCTGGCTGCAGCCAGCACATTGCAGGGAAAGAACACATCCAGCAGCAGCTTGGAGAGAAGATCGCTCCCCTTCTGATCGACAACACCCTTTCGACCCAGAATAAAACCGAGCAGGATCATGCAGGAAAGGATCAGAACCTGCGTCAAAACCGTGTACGCCATGGAAAGCTTCTCCCTTATTCTTAAAATTTCTGCGCCCGGGCGGTGTACAGCCGCCCCGGCGCATTTGCGTCAACCGTTGTACTTTACCAGAAAACGACAGCTTTGTAAACTACAAAAGCAATGAAAAAAGGCTCGTCTTCGACGAACCTTTTTCTTACGGCAGAGCCGGGCCGGCACGCCTGCAGCCTTACAGCCGCTGCACGCGCAGCGCGCGGATGGCGTTGAGCACCGCGAGCACCATCACGCCCACGTCGGCAAATATGCCCATCCACATGTTGGCATAGCCGATGGCGACGAGCAGCAGGCATAAAAGCTTGACGCCGAGGGAAAAGACAATGTTCTCATGCACGATGCGGATGCACTTGCGGGAAATCTTGATCGCCTTGGCGATCTTGAGCGGATCGTCATCCATCAGTACGACGTCCGCCGCCTCGATCGCCGCATCGGAGCCCATCGCACCCATGGCAATGCCGATATCCGCGCGGGAGAGCACAGGCGCGTCGTTGATGCCATCGCCGACAAAGGCAAGCTTCGCGTCTTCCGGCTCAGCAGCCAGCAGCTCCTCCACGCGGGCGACCTTGTCGCCCGGCAGCAGCTCGGCGTGCACCTCGTCGACGCCGAGATCCTTTGCGACCTGCTCAGCAACCTTTTTGATGTCACCGGTGAGCATGACGGTCTTCGTAACGCCCGAGGCACGGAGCGCGGCGATGGCCTCGCGGGAGTGGGGCTTTTCCAGATCGGAGATGACGATGTGGCCGGCGTACTCGCCGTTGACCGCAATGTGGACGATGGTGCCGACGCTGCGGCACTCCTGCCACTTCACACCCAGTTCATCCATCAGCCGACCGTTGCCCGCGGCAACGGAAACGCCGTCTACGACCGCCGTCACACCGCGGCCGCTATGCTCCTGAATATCCGTGACGCGTTCGCGGTCAAGCTCACGGCCGCAGGCGCGCTGAAGGCTCTTGCTGATCGGGTGCGAGGAGGCGCACTCGGCAAGCGCCGCATATTCCAGCAGCTTCTCCTGTGCCATCGGGCTGTGGTGCACGGCGCTGACCTCGAACACGCCCTGCGTAAGCGTACCGGTCTTGTCGAACACGACCGTTTTAGTCTGGGAAAGTGCCTCGAGGTAGTTTGAGCCCTTGATGAGCACACCCTCCTTGCCCGCACCGCCGAGACCGGCAAAAAAGCTCAGCGGGATGCTGATGACCAGCGCGCAGGGGCAGGAAATGACCAAGAACGTCAGCGCGCGGTAGATCCACGTGCCCCAGTTCACCGTCCCACCGGAGATTGTCAGGACAAGCGGAGGCAGGATAGCCAGTGCAAGCGCGCTGTAGCATACAGCAGGGGTATATACGCGGGCAAAGCGGGAAATAAAGCTTTCCGAGCGTGACTTATGGCTGCTGGAGTTTTCCATCAGCTCCAGAATTTTGGAAACTGTGGATTCGCCGAATGCCTTTGTCGTCTCGACCTTGAGCACACCGGTCATATTGATGCAGCCGCTGATGATCTCATCCCCCGTCTTCACATCGCGCGGCAGGCTCTCGCCGGTGAGAGCGGCGGTGTCAAGCGACGACACGCCCTCGACAACGCGTCCGTCGATCGGCACCTTTTCACCCGGCTGAACCACAATGACCGTGCCGACCGGCACATCGTCCGGATCGACCTGCTCCAGCTTTCCGCCGCGCTCCACATTGGCATAGTCGGGGCGAATGTCCATCAGCGCTGTGATGTTCCGGCGCGATTTGCCGACCGCGTAGCCCTGGAACAGTTCACCGATCTGGTAGAAGAGCATGACCGCGACCGCCTCGGCGTAGTCGCCGCTCTTTTCATAAATTGCCAGCGCGATGGCGCCGATGGTGGCAACCGCCATCAGGAAGTTCTCATCAAACACCTGATGGTTGCAGATACCCTTCCACGCCTTGCGCAGGATATCATACCCGACCGTCAGATACGCCGCCGCGTAAAGCACGGTGGATGCGGCCATCGGCATGGGGATCAGCTTTGCCGCAAGGAACAGCACCGCCGCGGCAAGGATGCGCCAGAGCATTTTTTTCTGTTTCTTCGTCATGGGTAAACCCTCCATAGGAGTCCGCCCCAAGGCAAAGCCTCAGGGCGGGTCGTTTTACAGGTAGATCTCGCAGTCGTCCTCAACCTTTTTGCAGTTTTTCAGGACGTCCTTCATCACACTCTTAGGATCGTGTCCCTCGGAAAATTCCACCGTCATCTTCTGCGTCATGAAGTTCACAACAGCATCCGCAACGCCCTCGGTCTTTTTCGTGGCCTCTTCCATCAGGTTCGCGCAGTTCGCGCAGTCCACTTCGATCTGATAAGTCTTTTTCATAAGAAAATCCTCCATAAATTTCCTTGCGGCTTAAACAATTAAGCACTTGTTTAATTCTTATGGTCGTACTATACTGAAGATGCCTAAAAAAGTCAAGCGCTTCGCCACGTTCTCTTCCGAACGGGCGAAAAGTCCTGCCAAATGGGACATCCGCACAGAACAGGAGGAACCTTATATATGGAGCCGTTTTCGCTTCCCCACCAGCATGCAGAATCCGCTCATCTCGACGAATTGGAGAGTTACCTTCACAAAACGGAGCATTTTCAGACCATTGCGCTGGTATTCCGCCAGCTCTCGGACGCAAACCGCGTGCGGCTCTTCTGGCTTTTATGTCACTGCGAGGAGTGCGTGGTCAACCTCTCGGCCATGATGGGCATGAGCTCACCCGCGCTCTCGCATCATCTCCGCCAGCTGCGCGAGAGCCGGCTGATCGTCAGCCGCCGTGACGGCAAGGAGGTCTACTACAAGGCTGCGGAAAGTGAACAGGCGCAGCTTCTCCACCGCATGATCGAGCGGACAATGGAGATCACCTGCCCCGAGGAGGACGCGGATGTCGCCGATGCACCGCATCTTCCGCCGCTCGACGCACATGTCGGCGAGGAGGCGCACGGATGCAGTGCCGAGCAGATCGAGATCATCCGCCGCGTGCACGAGGCGCTGACGGAGGATCTGTCCAGCCGCATCACAATCGACGAGCTCTCACGCCGCTTTTTGATAAACCCCTCCACCATGAAGGAGGTCTTTAAGGCAGTCTACGGCCAGTCTATCGCCGCACACATCCGTGAGCACCGCATGGAGCGTGCCGCCGCGCTGCTGCGCAGCGGCACGGAGAGCATGGCGGCGATCGCCTCGGCGGTCGGCTACGAGAGCGCGAGCAAGTTCTCCGCCGAGTTCCGCAAGGCCTACGGCCAGCTGCCGACCGAATACCGCAGAGCAGCGCGGACGGAGAAAAGATAAGGCTTTCCAGCTCGCGGAAAATATGCTATGATGCGACCATAAACGACGAAACGGAGATAAGAGATTCAATGGGTATTGTGGTTTTGGGCGCGGTATTTGTGGACGTCAAGGGCTATCCCTCCGGCGTCTATATCCCCGGCGGGCGAAACTCCGGCCGGGTCGAGACCGTGCACGGCGGCGTGAGCCGCAACATCGCTGAGGATATCGCAAATGTCGAGCTTCAGCCGACCTTCATCAGTCTGGTGGATGACACCGGCACCGGCGCCGATGTGGTGAAAAAACTTCAGGCGCACAAGGTCAACACGGACTATATCCGCGTAACAAAGGACGGCATGGGGACCTGGCTCGCTATCTTTGACAACGGCGGCGACGTCACCGCTGCGATCTCCAAGCGTCCCGACCTGCTTCCCATTCTGGATATTCTGGAGGAAAAGGGCGAGGAGATCTTCTCTCAGGCCGACAGCATTGCGCTGGAGATCGACATGGACAAGGAGATCATCAAGAAGGTCTTTGCACTGGCGGAGAAATACGACAAGCCTGTATACGCAGTGGTGTCGAACATGAGCATTGCCGTGGAGCGGCGCGATTTCTTCCGTTCAACGCATTGCTTTGTCTGCAATCAGCAGGAGGCGGGTATCCTCTTTTCCGAGGATTACGACGGGAAAACGCCGGAGGAGCTGCAAGCACTGCTCTCCGCACGCATCCGCGGTGCACAGATCCCGCGCATGGTGGTCACGATGGGCGCACAGGGCGCGGTCTACGCCGCCGCTGATGGCGAGACCGGCTGGTGTCCGGCGAAAAAGGTAAATGTCAAGGACACCACCGGCGCAGGCGACGCCTTCTTTGCCGGCGTGACCATCGGTCTGACCTACGGCAAAACGATGGCGGAGGCCTGCGAGATCGGCACGCGTCTGGCCGCGTCTGTCATCTGCACGTCAGAAAATGTCTGCCCGCGCTTCCTGCCGAGCGAGTTCGGCATCGAGCCGGGCGGGATGGAACGCGAGCAGCTTTCTCTGGAGCTGTAAGCAGAGGATCTTCATTCAAAGAAAAAGCGAGGAGCTATGCAATGAAATACGATTTTACGACCTTTTATGACCGCCGCGGCAAGGATGCGCTTGCGGTGGAATGTCCTCCGCCGGGGATGCTGCGCGACCTGACGCCGCGCTTTTCCGCCATTCCGATGTGGGTGGCGGACATGAACTTTGCGACTGTCCCGACCGTGCAGAGCGCCATTGCCGGACGGCTCGGGCACCCGCTTTTCGGCTACTTCCATCCCCGCAAAGAATATTACGACGCCATCATCCGCTGGCAGAGCGAGCGCAACGGCGCCGATGGGCTGACGGCAAAGCACATCGGCTATGAAAACGGCGTGCTCGGCGGCGTGGCCTCGGCACTGAGCGTGCTGTGCTGCCGCGGCGACGAGGTTCTGCTCCACTCCCCCACCTATATTGGCTTTACCAGCACGCTGGAGGCCAACGGCTACCGCATCGTCCACTCCCCGCTCGTGCAGGATCAGGATGGCGTGTGGCGCATGGACTACGAGGATATGGAAAACAAGCTGCGCGGGCACCACATCCATGCCGCCATCTTCTGCTCGCCGCACAACCCCACAGGCCGCGTGTGGGAGCGCGAGGAGGTCGAGCGTGCAATGGAGCTTTACCGCAAATATGACGTGCTTGTTATCTCCGATGAGATCTGGTCCGACCTGACGCTTTTCGGGAACCGGCACATCCCCACGCAGAGCGTCGGCACCGACGCACGCGAGCGCACGATCGCGTTCTACGCACCATCCAAAACCTTTAATCTCGCGGGACTTGTCGGCTCGTACCACATCGTATACAACGACTATCTGCGCGAGCGGCTCGAGCGCGCCGGCGAAATGAGCCATTATAACGAAATGAATGTGCTCTCGATGTATGGTCTGATCGGCGCATACTCCGACGAGGGGCGCGAGTGGGTGACCGAGCTGCGTGAGGTGCTGGGTGAAAACGTGGACTGGGCCTGCCGGTACATCGCCGACCATTTTCCCGGCGTCTCTGTCTCGCGTCCTGAGGGCACCTACATGCTCTTCATCGACTGTGCCGGCTGGTGCGCCGCGCATGGCAAAACCATGGACGAGCTGCTGCGCGCAGGCTACGAAGTTGGCGTTCTCTGGCAGGACGGCCGCGCGTTCCACGGCGCAAGCCACATCCGCATCAACCTTGCGCTTCCAAAAGCCAAGCTTGAGGAGGCATTTGCGCGGCTGGACCAGTACGTCTTTAACGCATAAGCACAAAAACGGAGGAGAGAAGGGCGCTGCCCTTCTCTCCTCTTCCTGTTTTACCCTTAAAAGCTTTTCCCCAGCGCGTCCGCGCGCTCATAGGCCTCCGCCATCCGCGCCCGTGCATCCACACGGTCGTCGTCCAGTCCCTCGGCGCAGAGCAGCTCGAACTTTGGGATGCCGAACATTGCACACAGCGCCTTGAGCTCGTGCGTGCCGACCTCCATCCACGACGTTTCAGGCAGCGAATAATCCCCGCCGCGGGTCGTAACAAGCAGCAGCTTCTCCGCACGGCAGCGGCCGACCAGACCGTTTTCCTCGTAGCCGAAGGTAATATCACGCATGGAAACCCGCTCAAGATAGATCTTCAAAATCGCGGGGAATGACAGCTCCCAAAACGGTGCGGCCAGTACGATGCGGTCAGCATGGGCAAACTGGCGCGCGTCGGCAAACATTTCATCGTCAAGTCTGCCCTCTGCGGCCAGTGCATCCCGGCGGGCCAGCACCTCCGGATACTGCGGCTCAAGCCGCTGCCGCATCAGATCGCGGCGGACGATCTCGTCCGCCGGGTGCGCCACGGCGTAAGCCGACAAAAAGCGCTCGGCCAGAGCGCGTGAGCGGGAATCCTCTCCCCGCACGCAGGCGTCCACAAACAAAAGCTGTGCCATCAAAATACAGCCCCTTTCCATCAAAACAAATCAGTTTTATTATAGCGGCAATTCCTCCTTACGGCAAGAGAATGGCAAATTTTTGCACAGCCGTTGCCAAATGGGGAAAAATAGCGTATCATGCAGCTATTGTAAACTTCTTTCACAGATCGGAGATACCCTCATGTTCTTTTATATGAATCCCATTCTAATCGCTGCGGCGGTCTTGCCGGCACTCTTCCTGCTCATCAAGGCCTATCAGGCCGACCGGCTGGAGCCCGAGCCTCCGGGCCTGCTTCTCTCGCTGATTTTCCGTGGGATTCTCGCCACGGCCGTCGCGCTTGTGCTTGAACAGCTTGGCTCCGCGCTGCTCGGACGCGTCTGCGCGGAAAACTCGCTGCTCTACAATATTGTGATGTATTTCGGCATCGTGGCCTTTTCCGAGGAGGGCGCAAAATATGTGCTTCTCCGGCGGCGGACATGGTACTCCGACGCGTTTAACTGTCAGTTTGACGGCGTGGTATACGCGGTCTTTGTTTCGCTCGGCTTCGCCCTGTGGGAAAACCTGAGCTATGTGGCCATGTACGGTCTCGGCACTGCCCTGATCCGTGCGGTGACTGCCGTGCCGGGACATGCCTGCTTCGGCGTTTTCATGGGCGTTTACTATGGCCGCGCCAAACGCTATGATAACGACGGCGATTATGCCGCGTCCGGTCTCTGCCGCACTCTGGCCGTCCTGATGCCGGCCCTGCTCCACGGCACATATGATTTTATCGCAACAATGGAATACGGCAGCGGCGAATGGGTCTTCCTTGTCTTTGTGATCGCGCTCTTCACCGTGTCGATGCGCTTGGTGCGCCGCGGTTCCCGCAATGACCGCTATATTGACGGCGGCCCGGAGTTTTTCTGAGTGCATCATTCATGTGCATCCTGTCATGTTATCAAAAAGCAGGGCGAAAGCAAATGCTTTCGCCCTGCTTTTTCCATTTCTGATGCAGCCGCCAAGCCCTCCGAAGAGGCAGAAGGCTGTTTCTCCGCGTATTCAGCCAAACTCAGGATGCTCCAGACCGTTAAGGCGGCAGAGCGTATTAATGACCGCAAAGATGATAACTGCGCCGAGATTGGCCGTGGTATTGTCCTGATCGAAGCGAGGCGAGATCTCGCAGATATCGAAGCCGCGGACCTTGCGCGTGCGCAGGACATGCTTCAAAAGCGGCAGCATGACCTCGGGATCAAGGCCGAGCGACTGCGGCGCGCTCACACCGGGCGCAAAGGCCGAGGAGAATACATCCGTGCAGACCGTGACATACGCATCCCGACAGCGATAGAGGAAGGTATCCATGCGCTCTAAAATCGACTCTATATTACTGCCCTGAATGTCCTTAGCCAGAACATAGTCCACGCCCAACTCCTCCGCCTTCTTGAAGAGGCTGACAGTGTTGCTGTGCTGCTGGATGCCAATGGGAAAATAGTGGTACGGCGTTCCCTCGGCGCAGCAGAGATCCGACATCTGCAAAAACATGGTACCGGAGGAATTTCCCATGTCATAGGGACGAAGGTCAAAATGCGCGTCAAAATTCACGATGCCAAGCTCCGGCGTTTTTCCGCTGTCCTTTAAGTAGTTGTGCTGACCCTGAAAATGGCCGAAGGTCGTCTCGTGTCCGCCGCCGAGCACGATGGGAAAAAGCTTACGGCGCAGAATCTCCTCCACCGCAAGGCCCAGCTCGCGCTGCCCCTCCTCCAGCGAGATCTCATCGCAAACGATATCGCCCGCATCAAAAAGTTTGACCTCCTGCGAAAAGGTGCAGGGGAGGTTCGACATCTGGCCGCGCACGAAATCAGGCGCAAGCGCCGTGCCCGTGCGGCCCTTGTTGCGCGCGACACCCTTGTCGCTGCAAAAACCGATGAAGGCGAAGCCAAGCGCTCCTTCAAACGGCGCGCCGCCGGCATTGAGATCAAGCGGCTGCACCCACTGGTGCCAGCGGAAAGCATCATAGTCGCTCTCACTGTCCACGCGTCCCTTCCAGCAGGGCATAGCGCTGACATAATGATCCAAAAGCATGAACATCACACTCCTATATAATGAATAATGGTTTTTACTCGTCCAGCTTGAGCACGGCAAGAAATGCCTCGGTCGGCACCTGCACCGTGCCGAGATTGCGCATCTTTTTCTTGCCCTCTTTCTGCTTTTCCAGCAGCTTCTTCTTGCGCGTGATGTCGCCGCCGTAGCACTTGGCCAGAACGTCCTTGCGCATGGCTTTGACCGTTTCGCGCGCGATGACGCGGCCGCCGATGGCGGCCTGCACCGGCACCTCGAAGAGCTGGCGGGGAATGTTGTCCTTGAGCTTCTCGCACAGCCGGCGCGCGCGGGGATATGCCTTATCCTTATGGGCGATAAACGAGAGCGCATCCACCTGATCGCCGTTCAAGAGCATATCGACCTTCACAAGCTCGCTCGGGCGGTAACCGGAGAGCTCGTAGTCGAGCGAAGCATAGCCCTTAGTGTTGGCCTTGAGGGCATCAAAGAAATCGTAGATGATCTCATTGAGCGGCATCTCATAATGCAACTCGACAAGGAAGGTGTCGAGGTACTGCATATCCTTGAATTCGCCGCGGCGCTCCTGACACATGGGCATGATGTTTCCAACATAATCCGGCGGGGTGACGATGGTAACCTTAACGTAGGGCTCCTCCGCGTGCTCGATAACACTGGGGTCGGGATAGTTGTGCGGGTTATCGACACGCACCATCGTGCCGTCGGTCTTATAGACCTCGTAAATGACGCTCGGGAGCGTAGTGACGAGATCAAGGTCAAATTCGCGCTCAAGACGCTCCTGAATGACCTCCATGTGCAGCATGCCGAGAAAGCCGCAGCGGAAGCCGAAGCCCAGCGCGGCGGAGGATTCCGGTTCGAAGGTCAGGCTCGCATCGTTGAGCTGAAGCTTTTCGAGCGCGTCGCGCAGGTCAGGATACTTGCTGCCGTCCTCGGTATAAATACCGCAGTAGACCATCGAGCGCACTTTGCGGTAGCCGGGCAGCGGCTCGCTCGCGGGATTTTCCGCACCCGTCACGGTATCGCCGATCTGCGTTTCATGCACATCCTTGATGCTGGCAGTGAAATAACCGACCTGCCCCGCCTCCAGCTGCGCGGCGGGCTCCAGCCCAAGCGGACGCATCAGACCGCACTCGAGCACCTTGAACGTCGCGCCGGTCGCCATCATTTTGATCTCCATACCGGGCTTGATGGTGCCCTCCTTGATGCGCATATAGACGATCACGCCGCGGTAGGCATCGTAGTAGCTGTCAAAAATCAGCGCCTTGAGCGGCGCCTTCGGATCTCCCTTGGGCGCGGGCAGATTGTGGACGATATCCTCGAGCACCGCATCGATGTTGACGCCGAGCTTCGCGGAAATTTCCGGTGCGTCCTCGGCGGGAATCGCCAGAATGTTTTCGATCTCCTCCTTCACGCGCTTCGGGTCGGCGGCGGGAAGGTCGATTTTGTTGACTACGGGGCGAATTTCCAGATCATGCTCCATAGCAAGATATGTGTTGGCCAGCGTCTGCGCCTCGATGCCCTGCGAGGCATCCACGATCAGCAGCGCACCCTCGCAGGCGGCAAGCGAACGTGAAACCTCGTAGTTAAAGTCCACATGTCCCGGCGTGTCGATGAGGTTGAGCGTGTAGGTCTGGCCGTCCTGCGCCGTGTAGTCAAAGGTGACGGCACGGGCCTTGATGGTGATGCCGCGTTCACGCTCAAGATCCATGTTATCGAGGATCTGATCCTCCATCTCACGCGCGGAAACGGCATTGCACTTTTCCAGCAGACGATCGGCCAGCGTGGACTTGCCGTGGTCGATATGGGCGATGATTGAAAAGTTTCGGATATTCTGTTCATTCATAGCAGATGCTCCTGTTTTCATGGATTTTTAAGCAGACCGGCTGCCGCTTCATCGGCTGTATGCAGAACCTGCGTCAGACTCTGCGCAAGCCCCGGATATCCTGCCGTAAGCGCCTCGGCGTCCATAGCCGGGAACGCGCCGTCCGCCGCGGCATGCGCCTCCAGTGCGCGATGGTAGGCCGCGCGGCTTTGCAGCATGGCCGCGTCACTCATTCCGGCGGAAAAGGCCGCGGCGTCCATGGCAAAAAAGGCGTCCTTTTCTCCTGCCGCGCGGTGCAGCGTGCGGTAGAGCGGATAGACCGCCGCGCCGATACACTCTCCCGCCGCGGCAATCGCCTCGCGGCAGTTTGTTTTTCCCAGCAGCTCAAAGAGCAGATTGATGGTGTTTACCAGCAGCTTTTTTTGCAGCGTGGCCGCAATGCTGCCGCGCAGACTGCCTTTTTCGTCGCTGGAATCGTACAGCTCCTCATAGTCGATTAAACCGCCGTCACGGTCAAGCGTGCGGCCGAGCAGATAGTCCGCGGAAACATGGTAATAATCGCAGGCCTTTCTCACAAAGGCCAGTCCCGGTTCGCGGACGCCGTTTTCATAGTGGCTCAGCAG
>CAKTOJ010000035.1 GCA_934589665.1 uncultured Oscillospiraceae bacterium
CAGGTCGAGCTGCCGGACAACTGGAAGGATATCGGCGGCGCGTGGCTGATGCCCAAGCCGCAGGAGACGGAGGAGGTCAGCTTCGGCGGCACGGTGCGGAAATTCTGGGACAACGGGCGGCTGCATGTTGTGCCCGAGGGGGCGACGAAGGTGCTTGCCGTGCCCTGCGACATGGAGATTACGGGTTACGGCACGGAGCATGTCAACACGCTGCGGCTGTGGGACGCGAAGTCCCCGGTGCCGGTGGATATGAGCCTTTTTTCTCAGGGCGAATATCTGCGCGCAAGCGAGCAGGAGGCCATGGCCGAGACCATCGCCAAGATCCTCTATCCCGAGGATAACCACTATGAGGGAAAGTCTCTGCGGCTCAAGCAGCAGTATTTCTTTGTCTCCGCCACCGTGCAGTCCATCATGCGCAAGCACATTGAGGTCTACGGCACGGCGGCGAACTTCCATGAAAAAAACGTCATTCAGATCAATGACACCCACCCCGCGCTCGTCATTCCGGAGCTCATGCGCATCCTGATGGACGATGCGGGCTTTGACTGGGACACGGCGTGGGACATTACGACGCACTCTGTTGCCTATACGAACCACACCGTGCTCTCCGAGGCGCTTGAGCGCTGGCCGCAGCAGCTCATGGAGTCTCTGCTCCCGCGCGTGTGGGAGATCATCGCTGAGATCGCCCACCGCTACCAGAAAAGGGTGGAGGACTTTTACCACGATCCCGCCAAGACGGCGGAGCTTGCTATTGTCTGGGACGGACAGGTGCGCATGGCGAACCTGTGCATCGCCGGAGGCATGGCGGTCAACGGCGTGAGTGCGCTGCACTCGGATATTCTGCGCCATGATGTGTTCCGCTGGCAGTGCGGGATGGAACCGGAGAAATTCAAAAATGTCACCAACGGCATCGATCACCGCCGCTGGCTTGCGCAGACGAATCCGCGGCTTGACGGCCTGATCGCCGACCTGTGCGGTGGGCGCGGCTATCTGCTCCATCCAGAGGAGCTGAGAAAACTGGAGGACTTTGCCGGTGAGAGCGCGGTGCTCGCGCGGCTCGACGAGATCAAGCGAGCCAACAAGCTTGATTTTGCCGCCTATGTTAAGCGCACGCAGGGGATCGAGCTTAACACCGATGCCATTTTTGATGTGCAGGTCAAGCGTCTGCACGAATATAAGCGCCAGCTTTTGAATGCTCTGCACATCATCTACCTCTACCAGAGACTGCAGGACGAGCCGAATCTGGATATGCAGCCGCAGACCTTCCTCTTCGGCGCGAAGGCCGCGCCGGGCTATGCGGTGGCTAAGCGCATCATTCACCTCATCAATTCGCTTGCGGGGCAGATCAACGGCGATCCGCTCTGCAGGGGACGGCTTCAGGTTGTGTTTCTTGAAAATTACCGTGTCTCGCTTGCCGAGCATCTCATGCCCGCGAGCGAGGTGAGCCAGCAGATTTCCACCGCTGGTAAGGAGGCCAGCGGCACGGGCAACATGAAGTTCATGATGAACGGCGCGCTGACCGTCGGCACCCTCGACGGCGCGAACGTCGAGATGCACGAGGTGCTCGGCGACGAGAACATGTTTCTTTTTGGCCTGCACGCTGACGAGGTCGCGCGCATGCGGGAGCAGGGCTATGCCCCGGAGCGCCTGTATGAGCACGATCCGGCGCTGCGCCGCGTGATCGACCAACTGCGCACCGGCTTTTCCGACGGCGTGAGCTACGACGATCTTGCCCGCCGCCTGCTCCAGCGAGATGAATACATGCTTCTTCAGGATTTCGCCTCCTACTGCGCCGCCGAGCGGCGCATGACGGAGGTCTATGCCGACCGCGAGGCATGGAACCGGATGTCGCTTTTAAACATCGCGCGCAGCGGCGTCTTTGCCGCCGACCGCGCGGTCGCGCAGTATGCCGACAATATCTGGCACGTGGCGCATAAATGAGGATCAGGAGGACCGCTCTCTGCAAGGGAGAGGCCCTCCTTCACTTGACGGTATTGACAGGCATGATATAATTTTCCCTGACTGAATATCAAGAGAACAGAGGAAAATGCTATGGAATTTACGCAGGGCGTGCGCTTCGACAGCCTTGAGCTGCTGCCAGAAATGCTGCGCGCGTTGGAAAAGAAACACATTGAGCTCTCCACGCCGGTGCAGGCGGGCTGCATCCCGCCGATGCGCGCGTGGAAGGACGTGATTGCCAAGGCACCCACCGGAACGGGAAAGACCTTTGCCTTCGGCATCCCCATCATTGAACACATCGATGCCGAGAGCGAGGAGGTTCAGGCTGTCGTTATGGCGCCCACGCGCGAGCTGGCCATGCAGATCACGGCGGAGCTGCGCGATCTGGCCGTGTTTATGAGCGGCATCCGTATCGTCTGCCTTTACGGCGGTGCGCCCATCGGCAGGCAGATCGACGCGCTGAAGAAAAAGCCGCAGATCGTCGTGGCAACCCCCGGCCGCCTGTCCGACCATATGAAGCGCCGCACCGTACGGCTCGACCATGTGCAGACAGTCGTGCTCGACGAGGCCGACCGGATGCTCGACATGGGCTTTATCCATGATGTGACCCGCATCCTTGACAAGATCCCCTCCCGCCGCAACCTCGGTATGTTCTCCGCCACCATTTCACGTGAGGTCATGGACATCAGCTGGGTCTACCAGCGCGATCCCGAGGAGATCACCGTCAAGGCGGACGAGCAGAATAAGCCCGATATCCTTCAGTATGCCGTCACGGTCGAGCAGACCGATAAGGTTGCGGCCATGGCGCGCATCATTCGTCAGGAGGGACTTGAACGCGTGATGGTCTTCTGCAACACCAAGGGTATGGTCGAGCGTCTGACGAAATACCTTGAGATGGAGGGACTGGACGCCGCGTGCATCCACGGCGACATCCCGCAGAAAAAGCGCGAGCAGGTCATGGCGCGCTTCCGCCGCGGCGAGCTGCCGGTTTTTGTCGCCACCGATGTGGCCGCCCGCGGCATTGACGTGGACGACGTGGACGCCGTGTTCAACTATGACGTGCCGCAGGAGAACGAATACTATGTCCACCGCATCGGCCGCACCGGCCGCGCGAAGCGCCACGGTGTCGCTTACACGCTGATCGCCGACTATCCGAGCAAGATGCGCCTAGACGCGATCGCCAAGTTTACCGGAAACGATGTGAAACCTGCGCATTTTGAGGACGGCGTTCTGGTTGCGGATGAGAATACAAAATAATAACAAATTGTAACTTTTTCCCTCGCCTGTCTTTACAAGCGGGGGAAATTTTTATATACTGATAAGGATGTTTATTAGAACAGTGCGGCGTATGCCGCTTACGGAATAGAAAAATGAGGAGAATCCCTTATGAAGATCATGCGGAAAATGCTCTCGCTGCTGCTTGCGTTGCTGCTGCTCGCCTCGCTTCTGGCCGGCTGCGGAAAAAAGGAAGAGGATGCGCAGCCCTTTGTGTTGCGGGTAAGCACCTGCGGTGCGCTGGAGACGCTCGACCCGGCGATGAGCACCGATGTGGGTGCGGAGGGTTTGCTCTCGGCATTGTTTGAGGGGCTGATGCGCCTGCGTGACGACGGCACCGGAAAGGCAGAGGCGGTTGCGGGTATTGCGCGCGAATATATTGAGGAAAAGAATTACGACGATACGATGACCTATACCTTCCTGCTCCGCTCCTCTGCCCGCTGGTCAGACGGCAAGCGCGTCAAGGCGGCCGATTTTGTGTATGCCTGGCGGCGGCTGGCCGATCCGGCGACGGATTCGCCGAATGCGGAGCTGCTGCGGATGGTCAAGGGCTATGACGAGGCGCGCGAGAGCGGCGATATGACGCTGCTCGGCGTGACGGCGAAGGATGAGAGCACGCTGGTCGTGACGCTCAGCGAGCCGTGCTCGTACTTTATCAGCAGTGTATGCACCGCGCCGGCGACTGCGCCGCTGCGCGAGGATCTGGTGACGGCAAATGAAAACTGGGCTTCAGGCACCGGCATTGTCACGGACGGGCCGTACCGCGTGGCGGAGTGGCGCTGGGGTGATTATGTGCTCATGCAGCGCAATGACGAATATTATGAAAGCCGCCTTGTGCTGCCCGACCAGCTGCGCTTTAGCTTTGAGGACGACGCGCAGGCCAATTATGAGCAGTATCTGGCGGGCGAGCTGGATTATCTCGATGAGCTGCCCTATGAGGTGATTCAGGCGATGGCGGAGGACGAGAACTGGCGGCCCGCGCCATTGGCTGAGGTGCGTTGCGTGATCTATAACAACCTGACGGACACCTTCTCCGACGCAGCGCTGCGCAGTGCCTTTGATCTGGCAATCGACCGCGCGGCGCTTGCCGAACAGGTCGGTGTGATGGCGACGGAGGCGACGGGCTGCGTGCCCTATGGAATCACCAATGTCTCCGGCTCGACGGACGATTTCCGCACGGCCGGCGGCGAGCTGTGCGCGGTGGATGCGGAGGGCTATGCCGAGCGGAGTGCGGAAGCGGCCAGAAAGATCGCCGCTGCGGGCCACTATCAGGGTGCGGGTCTGGACCGTCTGGAGTTCCTCTGCCCCGAGGGCGCGGAGAATCGAGCGATCGCCATGTCGCTGCGCGACATGTGGAAGCGCGTGCTGGGCGTGGAGGTCGATCTGGTCGAGGTGGATGAGCAGACGCTTGCCCAGCGTCTGGCTTCGGGCGAATATGATCTGGCGCTCACCTCGCTCATGGGGCGGTGCGACGATGCGATGGAGTATCTTGAACCCTTCCGCGGAACGTCGGAGAACAATGTCAGCGGCTACCGCAACGAGACGTTTGATCTGCTCATCGGTGTTGCCGAGTCCACGGGCGACATGACTGCGCGTGCGGCGTTTCTGCACGACGCAGAGGTGATGCTGCTGGAGGACAACGCGCTCTCCCCGCTCTATTTCTGCGGCACGGCCTACGCGCTGCGGGATGGGTATAAGGGTGTGTATCATGACTGCTTTGGACACAGCTATTTTACCGCCGTCACTGCAGACGAGGCGGCATAAGGGAAAACAGGAGGAAAGGGCCTTGTCAATACGAGGCCCTTTCCTTTATGAATTTTTAACAGGATGAGAATGCGAGAATGTAATGGCAATATTACAAAACGGCATTGCTTTCGACAGAGGAAAGGAATACTATAGGTGGCGGAACACTGCGGCGGCAGCGCTCCGCTTTACTATGGGGAAGGGACGCCTGAATGAAATGTATATTTTGCTGAATGTTGCCTTTGCCTTGCTGGCGGGCCTGCTGATGACGCGCGTCTTCTCACGCTGGCAGCTGCCGGATGTGACGGCGTTTCTGGTCGCGGGTGTTTTGATCGGTCCATTCTGTCTGGGTCGGCTCGGCATCTGCGGGCTGGGCTTTCCCAGCTATGAGGAGGTCGCCGCACTCGGTGTGCTTTCGGATGTGGCGATGGGCTTTATCGCCTTTGCCATCGGCAACGAGTTCCGGTTTGAGGATCTGAGAAAAACAGGCCGTCAGGCATTTATTATCGGTGTGGCGCAGGCACTTTTTGCCGCCGTGCTGGTCGATCTGGCGCTTGTGGCCTTTCACCTGCTCGCGTCCGATATCCTCACGCTGCCCGCCGCGATCACGCTTGGCGCCATCGCCGCCGCAACGGCCCCTGCCGCGACACTGATGGTCGTGCGGCAGTACAAGGCGGACGGTCCGCTCACACGGCTGCTGCTGCCGATTGTCGCGCTGGACGACGCCGTGGGACTTGTGGTGTTTGCGGTCAGCTTCGGCATTGCCAAGGCGATGCTCAGCGGGCGGCTGAGTCTGTTTGCCGTGCTGCTCGATCCGCTCATTGAGATCGTGCTTTCGCTCATTCTCGGTGCGCTGGCCGGCGTGGCGCTGACAAGGCTCGAGACGATGTTTCACTCCAACCGCAACCGCATGTCCGTGACCATCGCCTTTGTCGCCCTGACGGTTGCGCTCTCTCGGCTGGAATGGCGTGCCGGCGAGCTTATCATCGGCTTTTCGCCGCTGCTGGTGTGCATGATGCTCGGCACAGTGTTCTGCAACATCTGCCCGCTTTCGGAGGACCTGATGGATCGTGCGGACGACTGGTCGGCGCCTCTGCTGGCGGTATTCTTCGTTATCAGCGGTGCGGAGCTGCGTCTGGAGGTATTCGGCGAGCTGACCATGGTGCTCGTCGGCGTGGTGTATATCGTGTTCCGCAGTGCGGGCAAGTATTTCGGTGCGCGCTGGTCGGCCAAGGCATCCGGCTGCGGGGAAAAGACGGTCAAATACCTCGGCATCACACTTCTGCCGCAGGCGGGTGTGGCACTGGGAATGTGTGTGAGCGCGCAGGAGCTCGGCCCGGTTGACGGGATGCTCGTGCGCAATATCGTGCTCTTCTCCGTTCTTATTTATGAGCTGGTCGGCCCACTGCTGACACGGGAGGCGCTGACCGCCGCCGGAGAGATCACCGCCAAGCCGCGTGAGGTGCTTGAGCGTCGTGAGCGCGCGCTGGCTGCCGCCGAGCCGCGTGAATTCCTTGAAGAGCGGAAGCGAAGAAAACAGTAAACCTCCGGCTTCCCTTGCAGTTCCCGGCGTATAGCAGGGCAGGCAAAGGAAGGACAATTTACCAGAGAATGAAAATGAGGCTCCGCCCTGACCGGGCGGAGCCTCTTATCATACGGTGAAGCGAATTTATTATGCCTTTTTGATGGGATGCCTGATCACGGTTTTCCATTTCTCGGGCGAAACCTTCCTTGCATCGGTTATATAGATCTCGTGATGCAGTCTTTCTCTGCTGAGGTCATTCAAATATCCGTTCTGTTCCAGAAAGTCATTCATCAATGCAACGGTCGCGGGTTCATCATCGAATGGACCTGTGTGCATGATTTGGACGCACAGGCCCTCATCAATGGTCATAAACTCCGCTGAGGAGCAATCCAGCCTTTTCTTTTTCGCCGCTGTTTCTACGGCCCATTCAAAATCTGCTTTGGTAATAAAATCCGGAAGGCGGATCACGGAGATCCAGTGAAACGTGGACTTATCAGAATAGTCGACACCCTCTACATGATCCTGCCACCAGAATCCCTCAAGGGGTGGTACGACATACTCAAAAAACCCCTCGATTTTATGCTCCGTCTTATAGCTCATTTTCAAGGTGTATGCTACGGCATACAGGACGCCGATCGCCTGCTGATATGCGCCGCCCTCTTCGTTGGGATCGCCCTTGCCCCTTACTGCGAGATAATTAGCCTTTGGAACCTTGACAATTTCAGGCTTATTTTTGGACATATAAAGGCATTTATACGCTTTCTTAAAGTCAAAAGCCATATTTCCCCGCACCTTAATTCTTTTTCAGACTGCCGGCGGTCGCCTCGGCAGGCGGATTTGTGCCGAGGTAGTCGGATTTGATCCAGCCGAACTTGCTGCCGGCGGAGACAAAGGTCCAGCCATTGCTTTTCGCCGCGGCCTTGACCTTAGCGCCCCGGTCGACGAGCTGGATCTTATTATAGCTGGTGCCCGGCCCGCTGCGCAGATTTACGCCGGCGGAGGCGTAGTAGGTCGCATAGTCATTAAAAACCTGCTCGGGCAAGACAGTGACCTCACTGTGTCCCGTCAGATCGAGCCAGCCGATCTTGGTTCCGCTCGTGCCGGTTGAATCGTTCGGATCGGCCGCGGGCGTATCCTCGCCGTCAAGCTTATCGTCGTCCGGCGCGGGGATGTCTGCGTCGTCGGGTGCTTGACCGCTCTTCGCGTCCTCAAGCTGCTTTTGCAGCTCTTCGATCTGAGCCTCGGCAGACTTGACCGTGCGCTGTGCCGCGCCGAGCCTCACACTCAGCACAACCACGACAATAAGCAGAACAAATACCGCTGCGACCAGACAAAGAAACATGGTGTAGAGCGGGTTGCGTCTCGGGGCGCTTCGATTGACACGACGACCTTCCATGGAAAAGCCCTCCTTGTGATCTCTTTAATGATTCTATTGTAACGAAAGCGAACGTGTTATGTCAAGCCGTTCATCCTTAAGACGCGAAAATTTGACAAAAAGTTCCCATCCCCCTATACTACGGAGAGAGTTGTGCGGAGAGGAGGGAGATGCATAGAACGGCGTATTTCGGAGGGCTATGCTCTCCTGCTGGTCACGGTGTTCTTCCTTTTCCTGCCGATTGGCGGCTATGAGCGCATGATGGAGGGAAAGTACCACTGCTTTCTCATTCTGTCCATCGGCTATCTGCTGGCTGTGATGCGCGCGGGCGCGCGGCGGGAGCTTCGCCCGCATGAAACGGCGGATCTGTTGGCACTTGTGTATCTTGCTGTGACCATTCTCAGTGCAGTGCTGTCGCCCTACGGCGCTGCTGTCCTGCTCGGCGGAACGCGGCGGGACGGGCTTTTGACAGTCACGCTTTATGTTGTCTGCTTTCTGCTGCTTGCGCGGTATCTGCATCCCGGCCGGCGGCTTTTGTATGTGGCGGCGGGGAGTGCCGCACTATGCGATCTGCTCGTGCTGATCCAGCTTGCGGGGAAAAACCCGCTGTGGCTCTACCCGGCAGGGCTGAACTATTTTGACGGGGATTCTGCCTATCTCGGCTTTTATGCGGGGACAGCGGGAAACATCGATTTTACGGCTTTCCTCCTTGCGCTCTGCGCTGCCGCTATGGCCGCGGCGCTCGTGCGCGGCTGGAGCCGCTGGCTGTTTGTGCCGCTCATGCTGACGGTTTGGACGCTTGTGCAGCTGCATGTCGCCGCGGCTCTGCTCGGCCTTACGGTGGCGGCTGTGGTGAGCCTGCCGCTGCTGTTCCCGCGGAGAAAAGGGGTAATGTGGGCGCTTGCGGCGTTGTTCACTTTGGCGGCGCTGATATTTTTATGGTATTATCCCGGCAGCGGCGGGACGCTCACGGAGCTGCACCTTCTCCTGCGCGGCAGGGCCGACGCGGGCTTTGGCTCAGGCCGGCTGGGGCTGTGGCGTGCCCTTGTGCCGCTCATTGCGGAGCATCCTATGCTTGGCGGCGGGTGCGGCACGCTGTATCTGCGTGATGCGGAGCCGTTCTACTGGTACCATGGCGGCGAAACGGTGCATGCCGCCGTGACAAGTGCGCACAACGAATACCTCGGTATCCTCATTGATCAGGGGACGCTGGGACTTGCGGCGTTTCTGGCACTGCTTGTGTATGCCCTGCACAGAGCATACCGGCAGGAGGATGACCGCTCGGCAGTCGCGGGCACGGCACTTGTGTGCTATGCGGTCATGACATTCTTCACGCCCGCGAGCTGCATCACGGGCGCGTTCCTCTGGCTGCTGTTTGCTATCATTACGGGGAAAAGAGCGTAGAAAAGGAGAGCCGCTTGGGCTCTCCTTCCTTTTTTACTTTTTAAGCGTCAGGCGGAAATCGCCGCCCCCGCCCGTGCAGGCAACGCGGTAGCCCTGCTTCTCGGCGAAGCGGGTGACGTTCTCCACGCAGGTCTGGCTGTCCACCAGCACCTCGAGCGTGTCGGGCGCGTTCTTTTTCACCTCGTTCTGCACCATCACCACGGGCATGGGGCAGGAGTAGCCTCTTGCGTCGATCATTTTGCGCCAGCCTCCTTTCTCGGCATGTTCCAGAGGGCAATGGCCAGCAGCACGACAAGGCCGAGAATCATGGCGGCCTTACCGGCGTTGGAGATGCCGCCGACCACCAGCTGACCGGCCTCGTTCTTGCTGTCGGGGTTGCCAGCAAGACCGAAGTTGTGCGCAAGGGCCGCGCCGACGATCATGCCGAACACGGTCACGGCGCTGTCACCGTTGCCCTGTGCGGCCAGAATGAGCTGACGCAGCGGGCAGCCGCCGAGGAGCACACTCCCCCAGCCGACGAGCACCATGCCCAGCAGATTCCACAGGTGCGCGCTGTGCGCAATGGGCTGGAGGGCGAAGCCAAGGCTGAACTTGTTCATTGCAAGGTTGCCGATGAGCGTGACAACAAAGATAGCCGCGAAACCGTAGAGCAGGTGGAAATCACCCAGCATCACGGCGTCGCGCAGACCGCCGACCATGCACAGGCGGCTCTTCTGTGCCAGCGCGCCGACGACGAGCGCGATGACCAGCGCGATCCAGAACGGCGCGTGCATGGAGCCGGGACCCTCCTCGGAGGCCTTGAAGAGCGCAGGAACGGTCAGCACGAGGATCAAAAGCGCCGCCATCACGGTCGGCAGCACGCTGCCCTCGGAGGTGCTTGCCTCATACGAGCGCTTGAGCGAAAAGCCGTGCCTGAGACAGGCAATGCCGATAAGGATGCCGAGAAAGAAGCCGACAAGGCCGACGAGCGCGTTGAGGTCGCCGCCGCCGAGACGCAGCACCATGCGCAGCGGGCAGCCAAGGAAGGCCAGCGCGCCGATGACGACGAATCCGCCGATGACAAAGCGCAGCGCGGGGGAGGAACCGGCGCGGGCCTTGAACTCCTTGCTGGCGACGCTCATGAGAAATGCGCCGAGCACGAGACCGATGATCTCCGGACGGACATACTGCACCTTGGCCGCGCTGTGCAGGCCGCACGCGCCTGCCGTGTCGCGCAGAAAGCAGGCAATGCAGAAGCCCATGTTTTTCGGATTTCCCATCGCCGTGAGCACCAGTGCCGCGATGCCCACAGCAGCACCGGCAAGCACCACGCCCCAATGAATTTTTTTCATTTTCTCTACTCTCCTTTTCTTTCCCGTTATTCTCAGGAAAAAATATTGACAGTTTCAGTATAAAGACGGCAGGTCAAAATGACAAATGGGTTTATCCGAAGAAAGCGGGAATTTCATCGGATTTTCCGATGAAATTCCCGCTTTGCTGTCGTTGTGTGTCAGAGCAGAAGCTCGTAAAAGCCCTCGGTCTCCAGTCCCTCGGATGTGGCGAGCGATTCCAGCGGTGCACGGTCGGCAGTTTCCGCGCGCCATGCCATGCCGCAGTCCGCGGTCAGTGCGCGCGGCACCGGAATGAGCCGCCCGGCAAGGCCGCGCGCGGCGCAAAGCTTTTCCATGCCGATGGCGGCCGCGGTCGTGTGGAAGGTGATAACCAGCCAAATTTTTTTTTCTCTCATCGTGCCAGCTCCTGGATCGCGCGGACGGCCGCGTCGGCCTCCTCCGTCGTGTTGTACCAGCCGAAGCTGAAGCGCACCGCGCCCTGCTCCTCTGTGCCGAGCGCGCGATGCAGCCGCGGCGCGCAGTGCGCGCCGGAGCGTGTGGCGATGCCGTAGTCCTCCGCGAGCGCGTCCGCGACCTCGCCGGAGTCGTGATCGCCGAGATTAAGCGAGACGACCGCCGTGCGCTCACGCGTGAAGTCGCCGTAGACCGTTACGCCCGGAATACCGCGCACGCCCTCATAAAAGCGGCGCATGAGCGCCGTTTCGTGCGCATGGATGGCCTCGATGCCGGTTTCTGCGATAAAGTCCAGCGCCGCGTTGAGTCCCGCGATGCCGTGGCCGTTGAGCGTACCGGCCTCCAGCCGCACCGGAAACTGCTCGGGCTGACGCTCGGAATAGGTCTGCACGCCCGTGCCGCCGACCTTCCATGGATGGATGTCAGGATCGCCGCGCAGGCACAGACCACCCGTTCCCTGTGGCCCCATGAGTGATTTGTGGCCGGTGAAGCAGAGAACGTCGATGTGCATGCGCTCCATGTCGAGCGGCAGTACGCCGGCGCTTTGCGAAGCATCCACAACAAACAGCACGCCGCGGCGCTGTGCGATCTCTCCGACGCGCGCAAGGTCGACTGCGTTGCCGGTGAGGTTGGAGGCGTGCGTGCACACGATGGCGCGGGTGTTCGGGCGCAGCAGGCGCTCGAAATCCGCGTAGTCAAGATTCCCATGCGGGTCTGCGGGTACAAAGTCCAGTGATACGTCCCGCTCCTCGCGCAGACGGTAGAGCGGGCGGAGAACGGAATTGTGCTCAAGATCGGTGGAGATCACATGGTCGCCCGCGCGGATAAGACCGTTGATGGCGATGTTGAGCGCTTCGGTCGAGTTGGCTGTAAAGGCCACATGGTCGGCCCGCGGGCAGCCGAACAGCGCCGCCGCCTTACAGCGCGCGTCATAGATCGTGCGCGAGGCGGTCAATGCTCCCTCGTGCGTGCCGCGGGCACTGTTGCCGAAGCTGCTCATGGCGCGCACCACCGCGTCGACGACCTGCGGCGGCTTGCGGATGGTGGTCGCGGCATTGTCGAGATAGATCATGGCTTTACGGACGCACAAGGCGGTCGGCAGCGCTCATCTTCTCGACGATGACATACATGTTCGTCACCGCTCCGACGGCGAGCTTTTCCGTCAGACCATAGAAATTCAGGCAGGCGCCGCAGGTGAGAATTTCCACGCCTTGCACGGCCATCGCCTTGAGATCTTCGAGCGAAGCGGAGCCCTCGCAGCTCAGCTTTGCACCGCCGTTGTAGCACAGAACCGTATCCGGCAGCGTCTCCTGCTGGCTCAGGGCATATACAAAGGCTTTCATCAGCGCGCCGCCGAGCTCATCGTCGCCGCTTCCCATCTTGTCCGAGGAGAGCGCGACAACGGTTTTCGGCTTTGCGCACGGCGTGCATACGATCGGTTCGGAGGCATCGGCCGGCGCGTCTCCCTTTGTGATGACGACGCGGTATCTGCCCTCGCCGAGCTGCTCTGAGTGCACAGCGGCATGAAGAGAGCCGGCCAGACGGGTGAGGTTTTCCACAGCCGTCGCGTTGTCAACCAGCGTCTCCACGCTGCCTGCACCGGAGAGCTGCATGAGCGCATTGCGCGTTTTTACCACGGGAATTGGGCAGGCGTCGCCCATTGCATTGACCTGAATCATAAGAATTGCTCCTTCCTGAACGGCATTGCCTTGATGTGTTACCCCTACTATAGCAGAGCAGCGGACATTTGAAAATGGATTTTTCCGTTTTCCTCGGCCCTATGATCGGATTTTCCGATCATAAATCGCCTTCCGGCGTGAAAGGATTTGACAAACCGCCGGCCAGTCTCTACAATAATATAAGATTTGAAGGAAAGGAGCAGGAGCATGGATAGTGTAAATCTTCGCGCGCTTGAGATCTTTGTGGCCGTCGTGGACGCGGGCAGCTTCACCGAAGCGGCGAACCGTCTTTATCTGTCGCAGTCGACGGTGAGCGATAATGTCCGCTCGCTGGAGACCTCGCTCCACACGGTGCTTCTGCGCCGCGAGTCCAAACGCCGCCTGACGCTTACATCCGACGGCAAGCGCGTGTATCAGTACGCGCAGGACATCCTTGCAAAGTGCAGTGCGCTGCGGCTTGATGTGATGGGCGACATGGCGCGCGAGCTTTCGCTCGGCGCGTCCACCGTTCCGGCGCAGTGCCTTCTGCCGCGGTTTATCACGGCCTTTTCCGCAGCCCATCCCGACAGCTGCTGTACGCTTTTGTGCGGTGACAGCGCTGAGGTTCAGCAGTGGCTGCTGGACGGAGATGTGCAGCTCGGCTTTGTCGGCAGCGCCGACGACCGGCAGGAGCTGATCTATGAGCCGGTCGCCAGGGACCGCCTTGTGATGATTACGCCGAACACACCGCGCTTTGCCGCGCTTCTGGCAGACGGAACACCGGCGCGGGAGCTGTTTACCGAGCCTTTGATCTTTCGTGAGCACGGCTCGGGTACGCAGAAGGTGATCGACAACTATCTCAGCGACATCCGCCTTGATCCGCACATCATCCACACGGCTGCCTACGTGTCCGATTCGGCTGTTTTGCAGCGGCTGGTTGCGCAGGGGGCGGGTGTGTCGATCCTCTCCTCGCTTGCCGTGCGCGAGCAGGTCGAGAGCGGCAGGCTGCTCCAGTTCGAGCTGGGTGAGCAGCCTCCGGAGCGCAGCATCTATATGGCCTGGCGCAAGAAGAGCTCCATGAGCGCGCTGGCCCGTTCCTTCGCCGAGCTTGTGAGGGAGCAGGTCAAAGCGTCCGTGTGAAAAATAATGCATGCTCTGGAAAGGAGGGAGACGGCAATGGATGAGGCCCGTGATCTTCGGCTCACGCGCATGACCTCTGCCGCTGGGTGAGCGGCAAAGCTGGGGCCGGGTGCCCTGTCGAAAATTCTGGAGGATCTTCCGAATGTGTTCGATCCCCGGCTGCTGGTTGGCTACGACAGCAGTGACGACGCCTGCGTTTACAGCGTGTCGGACGACGTGGCCGTCATTGAAACAGTAGACTTCTTCACGCCCATTGTGGACGATCCCTACCTCTTCGGACAGATCGCCGCGGCGAATGCCCTTTCGGACGTATACGCCATGGGCGGCGTGCCGAAGCTGGCGATGAATCTGCTCTGCGTGCCGAGCTGTCTCCCGCTCGATATGGTCCGCTCCATTTTGGAGGGCGGGCATGACAAGGCCGTCGAGGCTGGCTGTGTGATCGCGGGCGGACACACCATTCAGGACAATGAGCCGAAGTACGGCCTGTGCGTTACCGGCTTTGTCCATCCACAGCACATCCTCAAAAATGTCGGCGCGCAGCCGGGCGATGTGCTTGTGCTGACCAAAGCGCTCGGCACCGGCATTATCACCACTGCGCTCAAAGCGGAGCTTGCCTCGGCGGAGGCGCGCGATGCGGCCTATGAGAGCATGGCGATGCTCAACGCAAAGGCCGCGCAGGCGGTGCGCGAGGTGAAAAACGTCCATGCATGCACCGACGTGACCGGCTTCGGACTGCTTGGACACAGCTATGAGATGGCGAGCGGCTCGCACGTCACCATCCGCCTGCGCGGCGCGGCTTTGCCGCTCCTGCCGCAGGCGGAGGAGCTGGCGGATATGGGAATCATCCCCGCCGGCGCGTACCGGAACCGCGACTATGTTAAGCCTCATCTGTGTGTGCTTGGCGGAGCACAGCGCGTGAGACTCGACCTTGCCGCCGATCCGCAGACCTCGGGCGGGCTGCTTGCGGCGCTTCCGCGCGCGGATGCAGAGGAGCTGCTTACCAAGCTTCGTGCCTTTGCGCCATGGAGCGCCATTGTCGGCGAGGTTTGTCCGCAGGAAGAAGCAGCGCTTGAATTTGAATGACCGCTTGAAAAGAGCCGTTCCTGAAAGAGGGAGCGGCTCTTTTCGACTTATGCCGACAAGAAAGCATAAAGATTTTACAAAGAATGTGTGAAAAACAGGGAATTCGCTATTGAAGCGACAGAGAAAAGGAAGTAAAATGCAAAGTGTAAAAGTCAGCGGTCCATGGACCGCTTCTTTCCCCCACGGGGAAAGAAAGACAATTGAATACAAATAGGAGGTTGTTTTTCCATGAAACGAAAGATCCTATCCACATTTCTGGCACTGTGTATGGTGCTGACGCTGGTGCCGGTGACGGCGCAGGCGGCGGAGAGCGTGACGCTCACGGACGTGAGCGGACACTGGGCGGAGCGCTCGATCACGCGCTGGGTGAACAGCGGCGTGGT
>CAKTOJ010000036.1 GCA_934589665.1 uncultured Oscillospiraceae bacterium
GGCCGAACGGCTCGATGTATCGCGTCAGGCGGTCAGCAAGTGGGAAAACGACGATTCCGCACCGGATCTTGACAAGCTCCGTGCCATCTGCATGTATTTCGGCGTGACGACGGACTACCTGATCTGGGAGAGGCAGGAGGATGCTCCGCAGAGTACAGAGACGGGACAGGAGACGCTGCATCCGGCTGGCGGAGAGAATCTGCTGCGCACGATCCTTTGGGAGCACGGCGAATGGATCGGCTATGCGATCGCCATTCTCGGCGCGGCGCTGCTTCTGCGCACATTGCCGGGGATGATCGTACAGCTACTCATGCTCATCGGCGGAGAGACAGACTGGTCCATCGTCTGGACCATTGCGGCGATGTATCTGCCGCATCTTGTTTATGGGATCGTCACGGCGGGTGGACTGCTGCTGGCCCGCTGGTGGAAAAAGAGAAGGGAAGCAAATGACGACCTTTGAGAAAGTTTATGCGGCAGTGCGGCTCATTCCGCGCGGAAGCGTGGCGACCTACGGCCAGATTGCCCGTGCCGTTGGAAACCCGCGGCTCAGCCGCGTGGTGGGCTACGCGCTGCACGTCAATCCTGAGCCGGGGGTGATCCCATGCCACCGCGTTGTCCGGCAGGACGGCGGTGTGTCAAGCGCGTTTGCCTTCGGCGGCGCGAACCGGCAGATAGGGCTGCTCAAGGCCGAGGGCGTGGAGTTTCTTGACGAGAGCCATGTTGACATGAAGCGCTTCTGTGTGCAGGCGCTGCCGTATATCGTGGAAGAATAAAACAAGGGAGACAGCGGCGCTGTCTCCCTTGTTTTATGAAAGATGTTACGAACGGATCCCCATGAACTTCCACTTGCCGCTGCGGTAGCGCTGGATAAACACAATGCTGCGCACGCCCCAGTCAAGGATGGAATGGGCGAACCAGACGCCGACCACGCCGTAACCAAGGTATTCGCCGAGCACATAGGCCATCAGCACGCGCACGAACCACATGGAGAGCATGCTCACGACCATGGAATAGCGCGCATCGCCGGCAGAGCGCAGGAAAAACGAGATCATAAACGACGGGACCCACAGCACGATCGCGCTGGCGCCGTGGAGCAGCATGACGTCGCGCGCCAACACAGAGGCCTCGGGCGCAACGTCGTAGATGCGCAGGATCAGCGGGATGGCGAGGATCAGTGTAATGTTGACGGCCGCCATGGCAATATAGGTGGCGATGGTGAGCTTTTTCATGTAATAGCGCGCCTTATCAAAGGCACCCGCGCCGATGCACTGGCTGATGACGGTCGTCAGGCCCATACAGAAGGCCTGACCGGCAAAGCAGTGGAAATTTCCCATGGTATTGCCGATGGCGTTGGCGGTGATGCTGGCTGTACCGAAGGTGGAGATCAGGCTGAAGAGGATCAGCCGTCCGAAATGGAACATACCGTTTTCCACGCCGCTGGGGATGGCGATGCGGAAGATGTTGCGCATCACGCGCTTTTCAAAGCGGAAGCCGCGCAGGCTCGTAAGGTGGAGCACATAGTGCTCGTTGAAAAGCAGGGCGATGATGACACCGGCGGCGATCGTGCGCGAGACCAGCGTCGGGATGGCGACACCCGCCACATCGAAGCCGAAGCCGAAGATCAAAATGGCGTTGCCGACGATGTTGATGCCGTTCATCAGCAGTGAAACCTTGAGCGACACATCAGAGCGCGACATGGTGCGGAACAGCGCTGCGCCGCCGTTATACAGCGCGATACCGGGGATGGAGGCCATGACGTAGGAGTAGTAGATATTTGTCGCCTCCATGACCTCCGCGTCGATCCGGCCGAACAGATGGGTGAGGATCCAGCCCTTGAAGAGGTAGAGAAGCGCCATCACGCCCAGTGAGACCAGTCCCAGCAGGACCATCAGCTGCTGTGCGCTGCGGCCGGCCTCCCCCTTTTCGCCGCGGCCGAGGTACTGGCCTGCGACAACGGCGCCGCCTGTTGCCATGGCGGAGAAAATATAGATCATCAGTGCGCTGATGGAGTCGACCAGCGACACAGCTGAGATCGACGCGTCGCCAACGGTGGCGACCATCAGCGAGTCGGCAAGGCCGACGGCGATGCCGAGCAGCTGCTCGAGGAGCATTGGCGCGATCAGCCGGACAAGCTGTCCGTTGGTAAATTCAATGTCCTGCCGCCGGGTCAGCGGCGAAGTCGTTTCATTCATATCCTGCATATCCTGTTCCCGCGCGGTCAGGTGCCGCGCGTCTTTTTATAATAGTCCTCATGCGAGAGACGCAATACGGCAAAACCATTATAGCCGTATGTAAAGTCCGCGTCAATGTGGATTCAGCCCACTTTTTTCATTTGTACGGGGCATAAATGTGCGCAGACCTCCATACAATGCAGGCAGCAGATGAAATGGGGAGGCGGTAGGATGCGGAAAAAACTTCTGCGCTGGGAGCTTGCAGGCTTCCTTTTTGTCGGCGTGCTTGGTACGCTGCTGCATTTTCTGTGGGAGTGGACCGGCGAGGGGGCGCTGACAGCGGCATTTTGCGCTGTCAATGAATCGACATGGGAGCATATGAAGCTGCTCCTTGTGCCGGTGTTCCTGTTTACCATGGTAGAGTTTGTCATTTTTGCGCCGGCCATGCGCAATTTTTTCGCCGTAAAGGGAGCGGCTGTGCTGCTGGGACTGGTGAGCATTCCGGTGCTGTTCTATACGCTCAACGGCATGTTCGGCAAAACGCCGGACTGGGTGAATATCTCCATCTTCTTTCTGGCTGATGCGCTGCTCTTTTTCGTCAGCTTCTGCCTTTTGCTGCGCGGGACGCTGCGCGGCGGAGCGATGCAGCTTATAGGCTTCCTCCTGTTCTGGCTGCTCGCCTTTGCCTTTGTGTTCTTCACCTACCGCCCGCTGGCGCTGCCGCTCTTCCGCGATCCGACGAACGGACTTTACGGCATGCTGCGGACATAAAAAAGAGGGCTCTTTTCAGAGCCTTCTTTTTTATGTGTGACGGACTCCGCACGCTTACGGAAGAAAGCGCGGGACAAGCACGCCCTGCGGGGTGTCGGCGGTCAGCGTGAAGGAGTTGGTTTCCAGACGGTGCACCTGACCGGCGGGGAAGAGGTTCAAAAAGCCGTCCACCGTGTCGATCACATCATACCCGTGGCCGTTGTGGCGGTAGTGCATGGGAACGACGACGCGCGGCGCGATCGCATCCGCGACGCGCTTTGCCGTTTCCGCGTCGATGGTGTAAAAGCCGCCGACCGGGATGAGCAGCGCGTCACACCCGCGCAGAGGGGCGAGCTGCTCATCGCTCAGCGTATGGCCGAGGTCGCCGAGATGCACGAGGCGCAGTCCCTCAGCGGAGAGAATATGGATGGTGTTCGGCCCGCGCAGCGCGCCGCGCTGATCGTCGTGAAACGTGGAAACCGTCTCCACGGTGAACGGGCAGCTGCTCTGCTCCGTAAGCTCCACAGCCTCGGTGAAGTCATGATCGCGGTGGTGGTGTGAGCAGAGCACGCGGTTGGCGTGCGTGTGCAACGGCGGGTAGCTCTCGACCGTATAAGGATCGAGAACGATGCGGAAGCTGCCGCTTTCCACGGCGAAGCAGGAATGTCCCAGCCAGGTGATGTTCATGGAAATTGCTCCTTTATTTGTGATTTGTGTTGTCCTCCGTTTCGGGAAGGCTGTTTTTCTTTTTTAAAGTGCCCTTCCGCCGACGGGCAATGCGCGTAAACACAATGACAAGTGCCAGCAGCACCAGCAGGAACACCCACGCGCTGGCGATGGCGAGGATAAAGTCCTCAAGGAAATTGCCGGCCCTGCGCAGGCCGCCGGACAGCGCCTGCATCAGACGGGAACCGAAGGTGAGCGGCGCGCTGTCATTTTCCGTGAGCTTATAGGTCTCGCTGAGCGTGAGATAGACGGTGGAATAGTCCACCAGCGCGTCATAGTGGCGCAGTGTGCCGGTGAGGCTTTCGATCTGATACTCCACATCGCCGATGGCGCTTTCGATGGTGATGATATCCTCCATGCTCTCGGCCTTTTTCAGCAGCTCCTGAAGCCGCTCGAGCTTGATCTGCGCGGTTTTGAGGCGGGAGTCGACATCATAATAATCCTCGGTGATGTTCTCCGCCGAGGAGGACTGGTAGGTCACATGGCACAGTTCGCCGATCTGCGAGCAGAAATGCTCAAATTCACCGGACGGCACGCGCACGGTGAACTCGCCGTAGCGGTAGCCGCGCGAGCCGTTGTTCAGGCTCCTGCTTTCAAAGTAGCCGCCGCAGGACTTCACCAGTGTGCGGATGGCATTCTCGCTCGTGTCATAGTCTGTGGTCTCAAGGTCGAGGTTCGCGCGGTAGATCATTTTTGTGTCGCGCGGGATATTGGTGCTTTCGCCCTCCTGCGCGTCGTAGGACATGTCGCCGCCGTCCCAGTAACCCTCGTCATTCGATGCAGGGGCCTTTGGATCATAGTCAGAGTCGCCGTTTGTTCCGTAGCTGCTGGAAGTGTCGTAGCTTTCATTTGCCGATTTGCTGCCGCAGCCCGCAAGCAGGCTGAGGAGCATCAGGGTGCAGAGAAAAATAGCAAGCGTTCGTTTCATCCTGTTTCACCTCAAATCATAATTTAGGGGTCTATGCAGGATAAGACGGAAAAAGACCGGAAAAAGTTCCCAGCTTATTCCGCCCTGCCGCTCTCCAGACGCGCAAAGGTTTCCAGTGCGGCAAGGATGCTGCGCTTTTCGCCCTCAGCGGCGCCGTCTCCGCCGGAGACATAGGACCCCACGCCCTGCGAGATGCACTCCTTCCAGCGCACGACGTTGTTGAGCACGCTGGCGCACTTCATGCCGCGCAGACGGCCGACGGTCAGCAGCGCGGCGGTCTCCATGTCGCTGCCGAGCACGCCCTTTTTCGACCAGTATTCATTGATTTCGTCGATGTTGTCGATATAAAAGCTCTCGTGGCTGCGGATGATGCCGAGCCGGTGAGGGAAGCCCTGCGCGCGGATGCTGTCCGTCAGCGCAAGCAGAAGCTCCGTGTCCGGCACGGCGGGGTAGCCATCGCGCACATAGGCGCGTGATGTGCCGTCGTCGCGCACAGCTCCGGAGGCAATGAGCAGCTCGCCCAGCGCGATATCCGATTGCAGCGCGCCGCACGAGCCGATGCGGATGGCGTGCGTGACACCGATGTTGTGCAGCTCCTCGACTGCGATGCCGGTCGAAACGCCTCCCATGCCGGTCGACATAGCCAGCACCCGCGCACCGTGATAGGTTCCGGCAAGGCTGCGGTACTCACGGTTCATGCCGAGATCCTCGACGTTTTCGAGGTACGCGGCAATGCGCTCGGCACGTTTCGGATCGCCGGGCAGGATGGCGTAGCGAATGTTTAGACTCTCGTCGAGCTGGATGTGGGGCTGCTTCATGGTCGCATTTCTCCTTGTGTTCCGTTTTTCCTGATTATACGAGCCTGCGCCCGGCTTTGCAAGCGTTTGTGGAAGAAAGCGGAATTTCTGCAATTGTTCTTGCATTGTGTCCAATGAACGCTTATAATAGATATTACTCGTGGGCGCTCTTGCCATGGCCCGCGGGGAATCAGATTTGATGAAAGAGGTAATGGAAATGAAAAAGTTTCTCGCTTTGCTGCTCAGCGCCATGCTGGTCCTCAGCCTTGCCGCCTGCGGCGCAAAGGACGACACGCCCGCTGAGGATACCAACAATCCCGCCAGCGGCGAGGAGACGGCGCTGACCGTCGCTGTGGTCGAGGCCGGCAAGCTCGGTGACCGCAGCTTCTACGATTCCTCCAAGGAAGGCCTTGACCGTCTGGTCGCGGACTTCGGCGTGAATCCTATCGTGATCGAGTGCAACAATGAGAACCACGACACGCAGATGCGCAACGCCGCCGAAAAGGCTGACGTGGTCGTGTGTGTCGGCTGGGAGTTCTACAATGTCGAGACCATCGCACCGGAGTATCCCGATGTGAAGTGGATCTGGGTCGATAACGCGACGGCCGAGCCTGTGGCCAACGTGCTCAACATCACTTATGCTCAGAATCAGGGCAGCTTCCTCGCCGGCTACATTGCCGCCGCCGTGTCTGAAAGCGGCGTGGTGGGCGCTGTCGGCGGTATGGACGCGGACACCATCAACGACTTTATTGTCGGCTACACGCAGGGCGCCGAGTATTACGGCACCGAGAACGGCAAGGACATCACGGTGGTGAAGAACTACTCCAACACCTATGACGATCCCGCCGTCGGCAAGGACTGCGCCATCGCGCTCAACGATCAGGGCGCTGACGTCATCTTCCAGATCGCTTCCGCCTGCGGCGACGGCGTGTTCGAGGCCGCCAAGGAAAAGGGCTTCTACGCCATCGGCGTGGACAGCGACCAGAAGTACATCGACCCCGAGGTCATCATCTGCTCGATGAAGAAGGAAGTCGGCAGCTCCATCTATGACGCAGTCAAGACGCTCATCGGCGGCGACGAGAGCCAGTTCGGCACCACCTGGGTTGCGGACATGACCAACGGCTATGTCGGCATCGGCTATGGTGAGGACGGCATGACCCAACAGGTTTCCGACGAGGTAAAGGCCGAGGTCGAGGCGCTTGCCGAGAAGATCGCCTCCGGCGAGATCGTGGTCGACACCACGCGCGCCTGAGCTTCGTTCAGCCGCGCGCGGGCATCCACTTTGTGAATGTCCGCAATCAAAAAGACGCAGGACACCCTTCCTGGGTTTCCCGCGCACACTCTTCCTTCCCGTTATCGAAGGCTTGATCTTGCGGCGCGGCTGAAGCCGCGCCGCTTCTCCTATCTCAAAGAAAGTGAGGAAACGAGACTTGCAGGAAAACGCAGTAGAATTCCGCCACATATCCATGGAGTTTCCCGGTGTGCTCGCCAACGACGACGTATCGCTCACCATCCGCAGGGGCGAGGTGTTTGCCCTTGTCGGTGAGAACGGCGCGGGCAAGACAACGCTGATGAACATTCTCTACGGCATCAACGAGCCGACGAACGGCGAGGTGTACATCCGTGGGAAGAAGGTTGAGCGCTTTACGCCGAAAAATGCCATTTCCATGGGCGTCGGCATGGTGCACCAGCACTTCATGCTCGTCCCCAGCTTTACCGTGGCGCAGAACATCGTCATGAGCCGCGAGCCGCGAAAAATGGGCTTTCTCTTTGATAACAAGGCCGCTGAGGCGCAGACGCGCCAGCTGGTCGAGGAATACGGATTGGTCGTCGATCCTTCTGCCGTAGTGCGCGAGATCAGCGTCGGCCTTCAGCAGCGTGTGGAGATCTTAAAAACGCTCTACCGCGGCGCGGATATCCTGATCTTAGACGAGCCGACCGCAGTGCTCACCCCGCAGGAGACGGATGAGCTGTTCGCCGTCATCCGCCGTGTGGTCAAGGAACTTGGCATGACCGTTATCATCATCACGCACAAGCTTTACGAAGTTATGGCGATCAGCGACCGCGTGGGCGTGATGCGCAAGGGCCGGCTCATCGGTGTGGAAAACACCTGCGATGTGGACGAGAAAAAACTGGCCTCGATGATGGTCGGCCGTCCGGTGCTCTACGACCATCTGGAAAAGACCGGCGAGCCCGGCGCGGAGAGGATCGCCGTCCATGACCTCACGGTCTGCGACGACCGCGGTCTGGTTGCTGTGGACGAGCTGAGTCTATCCGTCTGTGCGGGCGAGGTGCTCGGCATTGCCGCTATCGAGGGCAACGGCCAGAGCGAGCTGCTTGAGGCCATCACCGGCATGCGCCGCATCGAGCGCGGCGGGGTGGAGGTCTGCGGACAGGATGTCACCGGAAAGACGGCGGGTGAGATCCGTGCCGTTGGCCTGGCGCATATCCCGGAGGATCGTCTTGCCACTGGCGTGAGCGCCGTTTCCAGCGTGACGGACAACCTCCTCATGGGCAAGCAGCGCGACCGTGCCTTCAGCGGCTTCGCATTTTCTCAGCGCCGCAGCTCCATTGAGCGCTACGCGGAGGAAACCTATGAGAAGTTCGACATCCGCGGCGCGGGTATTGACACGTCCGTCGGCTCCATGTCGGGCGGCAACATGCAGAAGGTCGTCGTCGCGCGCGAGTTTTCGTTCGACTCTCCCGTGCTCATCATTTCCCAGCCCACGCGCGGCGTGGACGTGGGCGCGATCGAGTTCATTCACACGCGTATCATCGAAAAGCGCAATGCGGGCTGTGCGATCCTGCTTTGTTCGGCGGATCTGGACGAGGTGTTCCGTCTGTCCGACCGCATCATTACGATGTATGAGGGGCGCATCACCGGCGAGTTTCGCGCCGACGAAATTACCAAGGAAGAGATCGGCTGGTACATGACCGGCCGGCGTGAAAACGAGGAAAAGGAGGGCGTGGCAAAATGAAAAAGCTGACCGGCGGCATCAATTACCGCTATCTGGTTTCGCTCTTCCTCTCTGTGCTGCTGGCGTTCCTGCTCGGTGCGGCGATCCTCGCCGTGTCCGGCTTCCATCCGCTGGAGGCCTACGGCGCGATGTTCTCTGGTGCGTTCGATAGCGCCCGCCACATCGGCGACCTGCTCGAGTACGCGATGGTGCTGTGCATCTGCGGCCTTGCCTGCGTGCTCGGTGCGCGCGTCGGCATCTTCAACGTCGGCGGCGAGGGCCAGCTGCTCCTCGGTGCACTCTTTGCCGCTCAGGTGGGCGTGTGGATGGACGGACAGCCCAGGGGGCTGGTCATTCTCTGCGCGGCCCTTGCGGCCATGGCAGCCGGCGGCGTGTATGCCTTTATTCCCGGCGTTTTGAAGGTGAAGGTCAAGGTCAACGAGGTCATCACCACCATCATGCTCAATACCATCGCCGCCTATATCTGCCAGTATTTTGCCAAGGGGCCGTGGAAGAACGCAAATAAGAACATGATCGCCGCGACCGAGCAGCTCAACGCGCAGTATTGGTTCGGCAATGTCATCCCACGCTCAAACCTCACGACCGCTATTTTCGCGGCGGCGGTGATGGCCTTTGTGGTCTGGTACGTGATGGAGCGCACCTCTGTGGGCTATGAAATGCGCATCACGGGTGAGAATCCGCGCTTTGCATTTTTCTCCGGCCTGCGCACCGACCAGATCGTGCTGGTGTCCATGATCATCTCAGGCGCGATGTGCGGCCTTGTGGGTATGTTCCGTGTTTACGGCGTCGAGCATCTTTACCGCGACAGCGTCAGTAAGGACTATTATTTTGAGGCGCTGATGGTTGCCATGATTGCGCAGTACAAGCCGGTGACGGTCATTTTCCTCTCACTGTTCTTTGCTGTGCTCAAGATCGGCGCACAGGGCATGGAGCTCATCGGCATCCCCTCGCAGATCTATCTCATCATTCAGACCATTATCATCTTCTGTATGGCCGCAGAAAGCGGTGTGGCCAAATCCCTTGCTGCGGCACAGGCAAAACGCAGAGCCAAGCGTGCCGCTGAAGAACGCATGAAGGAGGAAACAAAAAATGGATGATTTTTCCGCGATCCTTGCCAGTATTTTTTCCTCCGGCACCTTTAATGAAATGCTCCGCCGTGCGACTCCTGTGGCGCTGGCCGCCATCGGAGGCTCGTTGACCGAGCATGCTGGCATCATGAACATCGGCATGGACGGTATGATCCTCATGGGCGCATTTTTCGGCGTGCTGGGAAGCTCTCTGTGCGCCTCCGCGTGGGGCGGCGTGGGACTGGTGCTGCTCATGGGACTGCTCGTAGGGCTTTTCTTTGCACTCTTCGTGGTGAAGTTCCGCTCGGACGAGTTCATTATCGGCTGTGCGCTCAACACCTTCGCTCTCGGCCTGACGACCTACCTTTCCCGCTCCATTTTCGGCACCTCCGGCGCAAAGGGATTTCCGTCTCTGCCGACGGTGAACATTCCTCTGCTCGATCAGATCCCGTTCCTCGGCTCCGTGCTTAACGGTCATTCGCTGTTTGTTTACGTCACGTGGCTGCTCGTTTTCGTGCTGTGGGTGTTCATCTACAAGACCCCCTACGGCTTCTGGCTGCGCGCAAGCGGTGAAAAGCCCGAAACGCTGCGCACTGCCGGCATCGAGCCTGAGAGGATGAAGTGGCTGGCGAGTATTCTGTGCGGCGTTCTGTGCGGCCTTGCCGGCGCGCACCTCTCGCTCGGCTACCTCAACGGCACGTTCGCTGAGGATATGGCGAACTCCCGCGGGTATATCGCCTTTGCCTGCGTGATCTTCAGTGCCGCAAACCCGGCCAAGGCCTATCTGGCCGCGCTGATGTTCGGCTTCTTCGATGCCATCGGTCTGCGTCTGCAGGATTATGTCAGCTCCGACCTCACCGGCATCATTCCCTATGCCATTACCATCATCATGATGGTTTACGTTGTGGTGAACGCCCAGCGCCGCCGCCGTCATGCGGCGCAGCGCCAGCTGCGCGCCCGCCGGATTGAATAAACGGAGAACCAAAAAATAAGAGATGGAAGCCGCGGCTCCCATCTCTTATTTTCTGCATATGCGGCATGCGCAGGAAAGCGTGTGATCCGGTCAGCAAAATTCTTCCAGCTCTGTTTTTGGATAAACTGGCGTGATTTTCAAAGACTATCAGCAGTAAATCGAAAATAAAGGAGAATCAGCATAGATGAAAGCAACCGGAATCGTGAGAAGGATCGACGACCTCGGGCGCGTTGTCATTCCGAAGGAGATCCGCCGCACCATGCGTATCCGAGAAGGAGACCCGTTAATGATATCATTGCCAGATAGAGAAAGATTTTGCTTTGCGATGTTAAACTTAGGAAATAGGATCAGGTGAAGATGCTACATAGCAAAAAGAAATGCACTTAACCTTACTCTACTGTTTATTCCCATACATTAACTGACAACACCTACCCATGCAATAAATGCAATAAACTCTTGACCTTATCGAATCTGTATCGAAGCATACATTGGCGCTACATCCATTGCACTCCCAAGTAACAGTAAAGCCTATATGCGCGCCCTTCTATAGGATCATCTAACACGCTATCTGGTGGAACGATGGATTCATAGAGCGCGATGTCCCTGTGAATCACATGGCACGACACCTGCCTTGAGACAAGTATCTGCCGAGTGATTCGTATGAGATTGTCTCTCCTCTCACAGCGTGTTCTCGGGCCATGGCTCTGCGGACAGCGCCTCAAGCGCCTCTAGGTCCGCGTTCGACTCCTCTCCCGGTAGGGAGGCCGACACATTTGCGACACTGCGGCTCAGCCACGCGAAGAACTCGCGAAACTGAAGTCCGTTCAGACGGACAGGCCGCTGTCTCGGACTGACCTTCGCCAGCACCTCCATATCGGCATCGCCTCCGATCCCAACCGCCACCACAGACAGTTTGCGTGCTGTGCCGAGTTCACGGATGCGCTCCGTTGTTTCCTCCCACCGCCATTGGGGTGTCCGTCGCTCATCACGACCAGAATAGGCTGGTAGTAGTCCACTCCTGTCGCCTTGTACTGCGCCTTGCGCTTTTACAGCAGATCAAGGCCGAGGGACAAACCCTCTCCCATGCAGGTCATTCCGCCTGCCTCCATCTCTGGCACCTGCAGTCTGTCAGCCGTGTCGAAGTCGGCAACGCAGTCAGCACTGTCGTCAAACGGCACCACAGCCGTTTCTGCAGAACAGCGTGTCAGGTCATCACTCTTCATCTCTGTCATGTATTGCTGAACACCGAGGTTCAACTCATGGGTGGGGGCTCCCATCATGGAGCCACTGGTATCCAGACACAGGTGCACGGGTACGCGGGGCGTCGGGTTGTCCACCAAATCTCTCAGACCGGAGAGCATTGATGAACTGACCGCACTGCTGGACAAAGACATAGCAGTTATTGAAATAAAAACAACTAAATGACAACCTTACATAAAGCATGACAAGAAAAACGGTGGTGCGAATGCAATCAGAAATCTACAACATAGGAAAGCCTTGTGCTGCGCGTTGAACGCGGCACAGGGCTTTTTCCCCTTTCTGGCGGTTTTGTGCGGCACATTCGATGCCCTGTACACAGGGCGCACCTTTGCACTTCACGGAATCGGACGATATGCAACCGAATCGTAAATGTTCACACGAAACCGCGCACTGGCTGCACGATACCGTAAATCGCGGAATGATGCAATCCATACGCGCAAGCGGAAAATATTTTATAAATCTGACAAGCATTGATTTTGATGCATGGTTTCAAGCCTTTTCTGCCTGAAAATCTCCGTATATCCGGTACGGATATTGGTTTTACCGTTAACGGAAGCCCCAACATTGGCAAAACCATCAACGGAATTGCCGTCAACGGAAAAGCCAACACAAATATCAATACCGCGTGATCGTTTTATATGCCATAGAAGCGCACGCGCCGATCACACAAAAGGACATAGCGGATTACACCGGACTGTCGAAGCAAACGGTCAGCACCGTCATGCGGGCACTGAAAGCGGAAGGGCTTGTTTCACTTCAAGCCGGGGAGTTGGATCGCCGCGAGAAAAAGGTGTGTTTGACACAGGAAGGAACGCTCTATACAGCGGAAGTTCTTTCCCCGCTGCACACGCTGGAGCAGCGGGTGTTCGACATCATGGGCACAGAGCGTATGAAGCAGATGACGGACGCCATCACGCTATTCAATCTTGTTTTTGAAAAAGAAATGGAGACACAGGCAAATGAACACCGCACTGAATAAGAAAATTTTTTCTTATGTCATTCCTTCCGTCCTCGCATTCGCATTGTCGGGGGTTTACACCATTGTCGATGGCTTCTTTATCGGGCAAAGCCTCGGCGATGCGGGTCTGACCGCCATCACCTTGGCCTATCCGGTTTCCGCACTGGTCGGAGCAATCGGTACGGGGCTTGGCTTGTCGGGCGCGATTCGCTTTACGATTCTGAACGCACAGGGGAAAACCAAAAAGCGGCAGGAGTGCTTTTCCGGCACAACACTGCTGATGCTGATCGTTGCCGGGGTATTGACGGCGCTCCTGTTTGGCTTTGCCGAACCGATTCTTCATCTGCTGGGCGCAAGAGGCGATGCGCTGGGTCTCTGTGCTGAATATGCCCGCGTCATTGCGCTGGGTGCTGTCTTTCAGCTTTTGGCAACCGGCTTCGTCCCGTTTATCCGCAATACGGGCGGCGCGACCGTTGCCATGACTGCTATGATTCTCGGATTTGTGACAAACATTGTCTTGGACTATACCTTCGTATGGGTTCTGAATCAGGGTATGGCTGGTGCTGCGTGGGCGACCATTATCGGACAGGCTGTGACCATGATTGTGGCGGTTATCTTCTTTCTCGTGAAAAAGAGCAGCTTTTGTCTGCCGGAGCCGTGGGAGCTATGTTGCCTTTGGAAGGATGTTCTCAAGGTTTCGCTTTCGCCCCTTGGATTGACCTTTTCTCCCACGATCACGATGCTGTTCATGAATCGTTTTCTGCTTCTGTACGGAAATGAACAGGCGATGCTGCATCGGCTATATTACCCCGATTCTCTATCTGCTGCTGCAAGGAGTAGGCGACGGCAGCCAACCGCTGATCAGTCAGTATTACGGCGAGGATAACCAATCCTCCGTTCAGACTACCCGAAAGCTGGCATATCTGACTGCAACTGTGATCACGATAGTCTGTATGGTCGGCGTCTATCTTGCAAGAGCAAAGGTCGGAGTCCTGTTCGGCGCTTCGCCGGAGGCAAATGCCGGTGTCATTCAATATCTGCCGTTTTCCCTCGCAACGCTGTTGTTTCTGGCGTTTGTCCGAATTACGACATCCTACTTCTACGCAACGGAAAAGAACGCTCTGTCCTATCTTCTCGTGTATGCCGAGCCGGTCTGCACGCTGCTGATGCTCCTGCTCCTGCCGCCGCTGCTGAAGCTGACCGGAGTATGGCTTGCCGTGCCGATTGCGCAGGTCATCACCTTTGTAATCGCACTGATTGCAAAATGCCATGTAGACAGGATGAAGGGCAAAAACGTGTAATAAAAAGAACCTCTGCCGATACCCAACTGGGCATCGACAGAGGCTCTTCGTTCGTTTTATGGGCATTAGAATAAGTGCCGGAATCGGTACTTATTCTCGCTCTATTGCTGGAACTGTTCGGGGAATATAATCACATAGGGCGGTCATTTCTCGCCGCTCTGAGGCTTGCAATCACAGGCTTTTTCGACCTCTAATTATCCACTTTGCGTATCCGCATCCAGCGGCGCTAATAGCTGCTTCGGGCGCTGAACGATGGTGACGGAAACGCCCATTTCTGCAAGGTTTTCCGCCATTTCCAGACCGATAAAGCCGCCGCCAGCCAAAACAGCGGTTTTCGGCTTCTGATCCTCTACAAAGTACCTAATGCGGAGGGTATCCTCCACGGTGCGCAGAGTGAAAACACGCTCGCTGCTGATGCCGGAAAGCGCAGGAACCGTCGGCTTTGCGCCGGGTGCGAGAAGCAGTTTGTCATAGGTTTCCGTATAGACCTTCCCGCTGTCCAGGGCGCGGACAGTGACGGTTTTCTCTGCGGGATTGATCGCAGTTACTTCCTGCCGTACTCGTACATCAATGCGAAAGCGATCCCAAAAGCTCTCCGGAGTTTGCAG
>CAKTOJ010000037.1 GCA_934589665.1 uncultured Oscillospiraceae bacterium
CGGCAATGATGATTCTATTTTTCATTTTGTTTCCTCCTCTTTGGATGTAAAATGATTGAGTTCTGTGGACAACTCACATTTTGCGGAATATCTATCAGAATTTCAGAAGAGTATCCAAAACATTTGCCGCCTGCTGAAGTTCACTCTGAGTGGTTTCCTTCGGAATATCCGCATCTTTTTGCACCTTGTGCGGCAGATAAGGTTCATAGTTTTGCCGGGTTATCGACGGCCGGTAATGTCCCAGCATCCGCGCCAGCTCTTTGGTTTCCATGCCGTTCCGCAGAGATAGAACGGCGCAGGTGTGCCGGAGATCTGTGAATCGAATATGGTCAACCCCCGCTTCCTTGATGATCTCATTATGCATCCGGCGCACCATCTGCGGCGAGTAGGGTCGCTGCGTAGCCGGATGCATGAACATCAGCGGACTGTTTGGATGCTTGGTGTGTTCCATGATCAGGAGGTCGACCACCTCCGATGCCAAGGTTATTGTTCTCGTTTCCGAGCCATATTCGATCAACTCCCGCCGTTCTACAGAGCGCTGCTCCGATATGGTCAGCGTCCTATTCCTTTACATTGAGGTCATTCCATTTCAGGGCGATGAGCTCACCCTGCCGCAGACCAGCCGTTAAGGCCAGCATGAACATGGGGAGGTACCCCAGCCGTTCTGCCGCATCCAGATAATCCTCCATCTCCAACGGCGTCAGCACATTGGCATTCACTTTCTTTGGTTTGGAGTAGTGAAACGCTCTGGCGGGATTAGCGCCAATCAGACCATCTCGCATGACTTGGTTCAGGCATTGCTGGAGCAGGCGGTGGATATGCCGCATGGTTTCTTCGCCCAGGCCAGAGGTGCCGCGTCGATGATTACCGAAGCGGCGCCGTTCTTCCAGAAAATCTCCAATCATTTCCGATGTCAGTTCAGAGAGCGGTATATCTCCCAGGCCGGGGATGATATGGTTCTTAAATACATAGTTGTGTGCCGCATAGGTAGTCGGCCTGCTCTGATGCTTATTATAAGTTCCCTGCCAGAAGCTGATGTATTCCCGAAGTGTCATATTCCCACCTCCATGCACTGGCGCTGCAGATCCCGGAATGCTACCCACGGGAGCCTGGTCTGTTTCAGGATTTTCTTGTGCAAATAGTAGAACTCGTATAGCTTATACGGCGCTCCGGTTTTGGGATTGAGGAACACATAGGGTGAGTCAGTTTCCGGTATCTGCTTCAGCAGATGCGCCGCTTTGGCATTTAGGGTCAGCAGATGCTGGCCTTTGAGGATATACCTGCAGCGGATATGAAAATTGGCCCACGACAAGGTGATCAGTTCACATTGCCGCAGGCCGCTGGATAGTCCTGTGTAGATAAGGGGGAGTACGCCGAGCTGCTCCGATGCGTTCAGGTAACGCTGGAGCTGTCCCAAGCGCAGCAGGGCTGCGTTGTATTCCTCTGCCTCTGGTTCCTGGCAGAGCCGCACCGGGTTGTATGAAATGAGCTGTTCCTGTGCCACTTCGTCTATGCACCGGCGCAGAAGCAGGTGGACGCACCAGACACTTCTGGTGCCGAGTCCTTGGTCCCGTAGTCTGTCGTAGAAATCGATAACCGTCTGCTCCGTCAGGTCAGAGAGCGCTACGCTTCCGATGCTGGGGAAAATGTGGCTGTAAATCAGGTTGCGGTACCCGCCCTCGGTGTTGCCGTTCCATTTATGGCGGTTGGCGGTGAACCACCGGCCGCACCATTGCCCGACCGTCAGGTTGTTTTCTTTCTGCATATCATCGCCTCCTTTTGGCAAACGAACAATATCACAGAAAGCAGGAAATAGCTACTGAAAAGGACGGGATGTTCGCAGAATAAAACTGTTCCGAATAATATGCCTGTATTGTTCGGAACAATACACTTCTGCATTGTTCCAAACAATCTGGATTACGGTACTCGATGGACCCCTCAATCGAAATCACAAAAAATAAGTGAGTTTTTTCTTCGTCTGCACATTTTTTGAGCGAGTTTTAGGCTGTTCAATCACATTTTCCGTACGCAAGAGACGGAAATGCCACGCCAGCGCTTATTTCCTTGTTTATGCGGCGCAATTTCTGAGCTGCTCTCTGTGGCAAAAACGCCCTTCACCATCAACCATCCCGGTCGGAAGCACTTTTAATATACAGAATTTCATCCCACACAAATTCCAAAAGACGAAAGCGGCGCCCGAAGCAAACAAGGCAAAAGAGTTCCAAAGAGGAACTGTCGGAGCGACGGGAAACGCCAAAGAGGGCACAAAAGTCCTCGCTGAAGGTTCAGACATAGGTTTGGGATGTGAGGATCGTTCATTCGAACTGCACCGCTTAGGCCAGCAGGAACGCGAAACAAGCGGGGCAAAGTGCTCAAATTCTTGTCGTGCAGAAATCAGGCTTTGGAAAAGATGCTGAACTTTACAGAATTGGGAAAGTTTTCATTGACACCGAGAGAATCGCGCAGTATTATTCACCCAACAAGAATAGTGTGTTAATGGAAAGGAGCGGCAGTCATGTTCTATTCGGGTTCTCGAATGTTGATTTGCATGTACATGGACATGGCTATGCCGATGCCCACGGTTTTGTGTGCTCATTTGCTGCCTTTCCGGAACATCCGGAGTCGAATGTGTCTCTGCTGAACTAATAGATATGCAGAGTTGTATACGCATTTGAAGCGGGGAGCTTTTGGGCTCCCCGCTCTTTTCATTTATAAGGAGGAATTGACTTGATCGAATTGACGCACGTTTCCAAGGATTTTGGAAAAGGCCGGCAGCTGGTTCATGCAGTGCGCGACGTATCCCTGTCTATCGACAGAGGGGAGATCTTCGGGATCATCGGCTTTTCCGGCGCAGGAAAATCCACCCTTGTCCGTTGCATTAACCTTCTGGAGCGGCCCACCGCAGGTACGGTCACGGTAGACGGGAAAGAGGTTACGGCGCTGACCGCGCACGAACTCCGGCAGACACGAAAGAAGATCGGAATGATCTTCCAGCACTTTAATCTGATGCCATCCCGCACGGTTGCCGGAAATGTCGCCTACCCGCTGCGGGGCAGCGGTCTGAGCAAGAAGGAAACCGCAGACAAGGTGATGCATCTGCTGGAGCTTGTAGGCATTGAGGACAAGGCAGACTCCTATCCCAGTCAGCTCTCCGGCGGGCAGAAGCAGCGCGTCTCCATCGCAAGAGCATTGGCCAACGACCCCAATGTGTTGCTGTGCGATGAGGCCACATCCGCATTAGACCCGCAGACAACAAAGTCTATATTACGTCTCCTAAAGCAGCTGAATAAAACACTTGGCATCACGATCGTGATTATCACACATGAGATGGATGTCGTCAAGGAGGTCTGTCACCGCGTTGCTGTGATGGAGCACGGACGTGTGGTAGAGCAGGGCGAGGTGTTCAATGTATTTGCCGATCCCAGGCAGGAAATTACAAAGAACTTCATCCATACGACTTCCAATCTTCAAAAGATTGAAGAACTGATTGCCGAGAATTCCCCTGTGGTTCAGCTTCAGCCGGGCGAACTGATCGTACGGCTTTCCTACCTGCAAAGGAATGTTGCCGAGCCGCTGATTTCCGCCGTATCGCAGAAGTTCGGCATTTCCCTGAATATCATCTTCGCAGATATCACCATCGTACAGGACGCTCCCATCGGCGGCACGGTGGCGATCATCAGCGGAGAGCGAAAGCAAATCACAGAGGCTGTGGAATACCTGATCGAAAAAAATGTAGGTGTGGAGGTGATCAAGGATGCAAGAATTTCTGAATAATCTGATTCCCAATGTCATGGCGAAGCTGCCGGAATTTTATTCCGCCATCGGAGACACGCTTTTAATGGTCATCTGGTCAGGCGCCGTCTCCTTTGTCCTTGGCCTGATCCTTGGCGTGCTGCTTACGGTGACAAAGCCGGACGGTATTCTTGAAAACAGGATCGTCTATCAGATTCTGGACAAGCTGGTCAGCCTGTTCCGATCCATTCCCTTTATCATTCTTCTGACATGGGTCATGCCGGTGTCCCGTGCCATTATGGGTACCGCCATTTATGTGCGCGGAGCAATCGTTCCGCTGGTGTTCGGCTGTGTTCCCTTCTTCACCCGGCAGGTACAGAGCGCTCTGGCCGAGTTAGCCCCCGGGCTGATTGAAGCCGCTCTGTCCATGGGTTCCAGCCCCGTCGAGATCATCTTCCGCGTCTACCTGAAGGAAAGCGCGGCGGCTATCGCACGGGGAACTACCATCACAGCCATCAGCCTGCTGAATCTGACCGCAATGGCCGGTGTGGTCGGCGCAGGCGGCCTCGGCGATTTCGCCGTCCGCTATGGGCACGACAGAAATATGGCGGATGTGACCAATGTGACAGTGATCGTTCTGGTCATTCTCGTCTGCATGATGGAGTTCCTTGGCGGCCGCGTCGTCCGGAAAAACACACACTGAGGTGATACCGCTTGAAAAACTTCAACATGCTGCAAGCTCTGCGCCGCACCGGCACAGGACGGCAGAAACGATGTCCGGCGCGGCCGGAATCAAACCTGTTATCAAACACAACAAACTATCTTTCACTCTTATAAAATTACTTGGAGGTAATCAAAATGAAACGGAATAAAATCATTGCTTTTGTACTCACAGCTGCGCTTCTGGCACTGGCTCTTACCGCCTGCGGCTCTCAGGGCAGCACGCCGAAGGACGACCAGAACGCAGCAAACGGGCAGAACACAGAATCCACCGAACCTGTCACAGTAAAGCTGGGTGTCGTCGGCAGCATCTATGAGGATCTGTGGACGCCAGCAAAGGAGGCGCTGAAGGATGAGGGCATCGACCTTGAGTTCGTGCAGTTCTCCGACTATGTAACGCCAAACAACGCACTGGCCAACGGCGAGATCGATCTGAACGCTTTCCAGCACCGCATCTATCTCCAGAGCGAGATCGACAGCTACGGCTATGAGATTCAGAATATCGGCAACACCTTTATTATCCCGCTGAATCTGTACTCTCAGAAGGTCTCCTCCGTGGACGAGCTGAAGGATGGCGACACGGTGGCGATCCCGGACGATCTGACCAACGGAGGCCGCGCGCTGAAGGTGCTGGAAGCCGCCGGTCTGATCGAGCTCAATCCGGACGCGGCGTTTAATCCCACGCTGGATGATATCGTCAAATACAATGTCGGCATCAAGATCGAGGAGCTGAAGGCCAACGTGATTCCCTCCGCTCTCGCCGATGTAACCGCCGCCGTGGTCAACGGAAACTACGCGCTGGACTTCGGTCTGAAAACCGATGAGGCAATCTACAAGGATACCGTTTTGGATGTGGAAGAGTATTGGAACCTGATCGCCGCCCGCACCGCGGATCTGGAGGATGCCGATAAGGCGGCCGTTTATGAGAAGGTCGTAAAAGCTTTTCAGTCTCCCGAAACGGAGACGGTGTTCAATGATACTTACGGCGGATACTTCATCAAAGTCGGCTGGGATCAGGACCTTCTGGCGAAGTAAACTGTCTTGTCCGGTCGTGCCGCCGGTATGTATTTCAATTACCGGCGGCGCCTGCCGATAGGGAGGAATCATTTATGAGCATTGACAAGCAAATACTGCAAAGTATTGTTACGGATCAGAGCCGTCTGATTTTCGATACAGAAATCCCGAAGGAATATCTCAGCGACGCGCTGGGCCGACGTGAAGGGATTGCGGACGCACTGGTGTTTCCGCTGAGTACGCAGGAGGTCAGCAGCCTGCTGCGCTTCGCCCATGAAAACCACATCCCCGTCACGCCCCGCGGCGCGGGGACCAATCTGGTGGGCTCCACCGTGCCCGTCAAGGGCGGCATCATCCTCGACCTTTCCCGCATGAACCGCGTGCTGGAGCTGGACGAGGATACCATGACGCTCACCGTAGAGCCGGGCATCCTTTTGCAGGATTTGCAGGCGTATGTGGAGCGGCGCGGCTTCTTTTACCCGCCGGACCCCGGCGAGAAAGCGTCCAGCATTGGCGGCAATATCAGCACCAATGCCGGCGGGATGCGGGCGGTGAAGTACGGCGTCACCCGCGACTATGTGCGTGGTCTGGAAGCCGTCTTGGCGGACGGAACGGTTTTACAGATCGGCGGCAAGCAGGTCAAGGATGCCAGCGGCCTGTCCCTCAAGCACCTGCTCATCGGCTCTGAGGGGACGCTGGCCGTCATCACAAAATGTGTGCTGCGGCTGTTGCCAAAGCCGGAAACCTCCGTCAGCGTTCTGGTTCCCTACCCCGATCTGAATACCGGCATCCGAAGCGTGCTGACGATCCTGCGGGCTGATGCAAACCCCACTGCGGTGGAGTTCATGGAACGGAAGGTCGTGGCATTGGGTGAGGATTTCTCCAATGTGCGCTATCCCCGTCCCGACGCAGGCTCCTACATTCTCCTGACCTTTGACGGACACCGGAGCGAGGTGGAGGCCAACGCTGCACGGGTGCGCGGGCTGGCATTGGAAAACGGGGCACTGGATTATATTGTGCTCACCGATCCGGCACAGGCGGCAGACATCTGGAAGGTCCGTGGTGCATTGGTCAAAGCGGTGGAAGCCGTTTCCGAGCAGGAGCCGGTGGACATCGTGGTGCCCATCAGCCATACGGCGGATTTCATCCGCTTCATCAACGAACTGGAAGCGTCCTCCGGCATGCAGATGATCAGCTTCGGCCATGCCGGCGACGGCAACGTACATCTGTGCGTTGTCCGCGGCGGCCGTGATGAAGGCACATGGCAGCGCGAGCTGCATGCCAATATGGATGCCGCCTATGCCGAGGCCTACCGGCTCGGCGGCGTGGCCTCCGGTGAGCACGGCATCGGCCTTTCCAAACGCCGCTATTTTCTGCACGAGACGCCAAGGGAGAACCTTGCCGTTATGAACGCCGTGAAAACGGCGCTTGACCCGCTGCATATTCTAAACGATCAAAAATCTTACATCATAGGAGGAGACTACCATGCAGAAGCTCTCTGAGCGCACCGCAAGCTTTACCGATTCCGTCATCCGCCGCATGACCCGTATATCCAATCAGTACGGTGCCGTCAATCTTTCACAGGGCTTTCCTGATTTCGCTCCGCCGCGTGAGATTGTTGACCGCATGGCGCAGGTCGCCTACGAGGATTATCACCAATATTCCATCACCTGGGGCGCGCAGGATTTCCGGGAGGCGCTGGCCGCCAAGCAGTCCCATTATATGGGACGCGTCATCGATCCCAACGGTGAGATCGTTACCACCTGCGGCAGCACGGAGGCGATGATGGCCGCCATGATGACCGTGACCAATCCCGGCGATAAGGTTGTGATCTTCTCCCCGTTCTACGAAAACTATGGTGCGGACACCATTCTCTCCGGCGCCGAACCCATCTACGTACCGCTGACGCCTCCGGATTTTCACTTTGACCCTAATGTGCTGGAGGATGCATTCCGCCAGCATCCCAAGGCACTGGTGCTCTGCAATCCCTCCAACCCCTGCGGCAAGGTCTTTACCCGTGAAGAGCTGGAAACCATTGCGGCGCTGGCCGCCAAGTACGATGTGTATGTCATCACCGACGAGGTCTATGAGCACATCGTCTACGCCCCTCACAAGCACACCTACTTCGCCACGCTGCCGGGCATGTGGGAGCGGACCATCTCCTGCTCCTCCCTCTCCAAGACCTACTCCATCACCGGCTGGCGTCTGGGATACATCATCGCCCCGCCGGAGATCATTGACCGCGCAAAAAAAGTGCATGATTTCCTGACCGTCGGCGCGGCGGCCCCCTTACAGGAGGCCGTGATCCCGGGGCTGAAATTCGGGCAGGACTACTATGACGACCTGCTGGCTAAATATACCCACAAGAAAAAGCTGTTCCTCAAGGGGCTGGATGATCTGCACATCGTCCACAACGATCCGGAGGGTGCGTACTATGTCCTGCTGGATATCTCGGAGTTTGGCTACGACAGCGATCTGAAGTTCTGCGAGGATCTGGCCCGTCTGGTGGGCGTCGGGGCCGTTCCCGGCTCCAGCTTCTTCCGTGAGCCGGTAAATCACCTCATCCGCTTCCACTTTGCCAAGAAGGACGAGACACTTCTCGAGGCGCTGAACCGTCTGGAGAGCCTGCGGGCAAAAATTCCCTCCCAAAAGCGTGGCTGATTGGAGGCCATAATTCATGTAAAGCTAATTTTTAAGCAGTCACGATTTCTCGTGACTGCTTTTTTTCGCGTAAAAGGGCAGCTTTTATAAGCAAAATCAGTGCTCGGAATGCCTCACGTGTTCTCCGCGCCTGTCAGATACATACTGTCCAGAAGGTCCCTGCCTGCGGCGGTGCGGAACACGCGCTCACGAAAATTTCTGATTGCAGAGCGTGCATAATCGCTCTCGCCCGCGTTGACCAGAAAATCCGCTTCCAGCAGAATTTGATGATCCAGGCCATCGACATTGGTGTAGGTATGATGATGGGCCACCAGCCACGAAATGCGCTTCACGTCAGAACGTCCGACCGGAAGTCCCTCGAAAAACGTCTCCACCAGCGGCGGGCTTTCCAGCTCCTGATGCTTTCCGTCGGTGTCACCGTATTTTTCCCGGCACAGCGGGCAGGCAATATCATGCACCATGGCAGTAAGCTCCAAAATCTCCTGCGTGTGCTGATCCAGCCCCTCCAGTTCTCCGATGGTCTTTGCCATCGCCCAGACCTTGAGGAAATGGTCGATGTCATGGAGGCTGCCATTGGAAAATCGAATCATCTTTTGTGCTGCGGCTGCAACGATCATAGGTTTATCCTCCCTTAAAGCGCAGTGCCCTTCTTCGGCACGAAAAAATGCGTCATGTCGGCGCGCTCCAACTCCAGAAGCTTTACTTTACGCCAGACGCCGCCGGCATACCCCGTCAAACTGCCGTTTGTGCCGACAACCCGGTGGCAGGGAATCATCAGGGAGATCGGATTATGCCCGACCGCACCGCCGACCGCCTGTGCCGACATTCCGGAGAGCCCCTGCCGCCTTGCGGCCTCGGCGGCAATTTCGCCGTAGGTCATGGTTTTTCCGTAGGGGATCGTCAGCATGATATCGCAGACCCGTTTTCGAAACGGGGTGGAATCATAACGCAGCGGCGGCGTGAAATCCGGTGCGTGCCCGGAAAAATAGACGTCCAGCCAACGCCTGGCAGCATGAAGCAGCGGATGCTCCTTTTCCTCAAGCCGCTCCGGCAGAATATTTCCAAAATACTTCTGCCCGTTAAACCACAGGCCGATGACTGCCGCTTCGTCACAGGCAAGCGTGATCGTGCCAAGCGGCGAAGCATACTGCATTGTGTAAACCATAGCGCGCACCCCATTGATAAAGCACTTCTTCAGCCGCGGCGGCGCGGCAGCCCGTCCACAGCACATCCGTATCGCTGCGGCGCACTCTGCCTCATGCACGCACAGCTGCCTGCAGGCAGCTTTATTATAAACAGCGCGATGGCTTCCCGCAAGCCCCGCAGGCTTGAAATTTCCAGACGGCACGCAAGTGCACAAAAAGAATAGCTTTTTCTGAAAAAGGGTGTATAATGGAATATTTTTGAACGTTTTGAAGCGAAAAATCGCATAAGGAAGAAATACATACGATGGAACCGTTAAAACGAAAAAATACACAGCCGGGCAAAGCGGCGCTGATTCTGTGCAATATCGCTCTGATGGCGGCTGTCGTTCTCTTTACGGTCTGGTATTCCGGCAATGTTCGCGCCACGCAGGAGCAGCTCATGCGCGAGAACTTCTGCAACACGGTGGATACGATGCGGCAGATCTCAGCCCGTTATTTATCAGAGGAGCTGTCGAGTGCCGAGAGCTGGGCCGCATACATTGAACAGCAGCATATGTCCATGGATGAAGCGCTGGACTATATCCGGTCGATCAGCAGTCAGGCAGACTGCGAGGCGCACCTTGTGGATATGGACACCTTCGAGGCGTGGAGCACAAACGTCATATCGGGCAGCAATACCATTGGGATCTACCGTAAATATTATGAGGAGAGCGCTCTCTTTCCGGATGATTATATCGTCCGGATGCAGAAGATGTATGACGGCGGGAAATATGTGCTCGGCAAATACAGAACGCAGGAATCCCAGCGCACAGTGATCAGCGTGGGACTTCGGGTTACGCTGCGCCAAGCGGATGGCTCAGACCGTGGTTATCTGCTGCTGCGCGTAGTGCCGATCGAACGGATGAAGGCGCTGTGGCTGTTTCCTGTGAACTATCCCTCCGCTGAGATTGGGTTGATCGACGAGCGCGGCTGGTATGTGATCCCATCTCGCTCCATGCGCTCGGAAAACTTTACGGAATTTGTTCGGGCCTATAATTTCCCGGATGATTTTTACGGTGCAGATACGCTGCTATCACAGCTCAAAGAGCAGGACAACGGTCTGCTGGAGCTGAAGGATTCCAAAGGTCAGCTGTGCTACTGGTACTATTCCCGTCTGGAGGAGTTTGAGGGGCTGGACCTGCTGGGGTATATCCCCGTTTCGGTCCTGTCATCCAAGTCCGAAAGCGTGTCCATCATCCTTACGGTGTCAGGCGTTCTGCTGCTCATTGCGCTCATTGACGGCGCATACATCCTGAATATCAACCGCCAGCTTCGTCTGACGGCCAAGGTCGCAAAAAAGGCGAGCAGCGCCAAAACCGAATTTCTCTCCTCCATGTCGCATGACATCCGCACGCCGCTCAACGCCGTGCTTGGCATGACGGAATTGGCACAGAGCCACATAAACGATACCGACTATGTGCAGGAATGCCTGCGGAAGATCTCCGTCTCCGGCAATCACCTCCTGACGCTCATCAACGACATTCTGGATATTTCCCGCGTGGAGAGCGGACGCATCAACATCACGCCCACGCCCTTTGATGTGCTTCAGCTCGTCTCCGAGCTCGAAAACATTACGCGTCCGCAGGCCGTCGAGCACGGACTCACGTTCGAGGTCCGCTTCCGGGAGCTGCCTGTGCCGCACCTCATGGGCGATAAGCTGCGCCTGACGCAGATCTATTTGAACCTGCTCAATAACGCCGTCAAATATACAGACCCCGGCGGCAGCATTTATCTTGAGGTCTGGGAGGAAGTGTCTGCCGGTGACGGTGTAACGCTCGCCTGTAAGATCGGGGACATGGGCATCGGTATGTCGCCGGAGTTTCAGAAGACCATGTACGACCCCTTCACCCGCGTGGCCGACAGCCGCATCGACAATACCCAGGGCACGGGCCTTGGACTGGCCATCGTCAAGCGCATGGTGGACCTGATGGGCGGCTCCATCGGGTGCACAAGTACCGAGGGCTCCGGTACCACCTTCACCGTCTCCATTCCGCTGACGGCAGTGCCCGCCTCGGTGCCCGCACCGCAGGAGAGCGCAAAGGACGAGCCGGAACCGCGCAATGACCTGGTAGGCGCAAAGCTGCTGATCGCCGAGGATAACGAGCTCAACTGGGAGATCATCTCCGAAATGCTGAGCGGCTACGGTATCCGCTGCGATCACGCTGAAAACGGCCGCATCTGCGTGGATAAGCTGACCGCCGCACCGCCGGGCACCTATGATTTGGTGCTGATGGATATTCAGATGCCGGTTCTCAACGGCCGCGATGCCACGCGTGAAGTGCGCGGGAGCGGGCGTGAGGATCTGCGCGTACTGCCCATCGTCGCCATGACGGCGGACGCTTTTGCCGAAGATGTTCAATTGTGTATCGACGCCGGCATGGACGCCCATGTGGCCAAGCCGGTAGAAATCGAAAAGGTCTTGGCGGCCATCCGCATGCTGCTCTCTCGAAGGGGCGGCACAGACAGCCGCCAGGGCAAGGAATAAGAGAGGGAAACATATGAAATACACAGCCAAAGTGCTATCGCTTCTGCTATCCGCGCTGATACTGCTCACGGCGTGCAGCAGCCAGAAAACGCCGGATGTACAGCCCGCGCCGGGCAGCGGCACCGCCGCCGGAGGCGAATTTGTCCCGCAGCTGGATACGGACGCCGCCGTTGATCTCGATGCAGCGGTGTTCTTCGGCAATTTTGAGGCGTTCGATCAGGTCATCAACCACTTTAACGAGTATTATCCGCACGTCACAATCACCTACGAGCAAGTCAGCAACAGCGACCCGCAGTTTCTGGCGGATAATCCCTCGATCGACATTTTTATGACCTCGACGGAAAAAGGCTATCCCACAGACACCTGTGTCGATCTGACGGAAGCGGGCGTGGATGTCAGTGCGGTGGCGGATGGAATGCTCAATGCCGGGACGGTGGACGGCAGGCTTCTGACGATTCCCATGGGTCTGACGCTCAAGGGCATTGTTGTCAACAAGACGCTGCTTGCAAATGAGGCCCTTGAGGTCCCGGAAACTTGGGACGATTTCCTCAGCGTACTCGCGGCGCTTCAGGAAAAAGGCTATACGCCCATTCAGGGTCCCAGCAGTGTGATCGGCACGCTCATCTACAACATGGGTATGGATCTGCTCAGCAGCGACCCCGCGCTGTATGAATCTGTCTGCAGCGGCGATGCGGAGGGCGCGGCCGCCCTGAAGGATGTTTATGAACGGGCGCTGGCCCTGCGGGACTACATCTCCCTTGAGGTCAACGCGGAATATCCCGAAGATAACTATGATGGCTCTATTCTCAAATTTTTTGAGGGCGATGTACCGTTCTGGGTCTGCGACACGGAGAAGGTCAGCGGCATGAAAAAGCGCGAGTCCAAGTCGGAAGCGTTCAGTGCCGCTCCCTTTGAATACGAATTTATGTATGCCCCGGTGGGCGACAACGGCGTTTATGAGTACGTCGAGCCGTGGTACGGCTTCGCGGCCAACAAAAACAGCGACGTAAAGGACTATGCGGTGGAGTTTCTGCGTTTTATGGCCCGTCAGGACGAACTGAATACGCTCGCCTCCGTCAAGGGCGTTCCGTCCGCCGCCAGAGAAACGACGGATGAACGCTATGCCGCGCTGAACGATGCCGAAAAGGTGGAAATGAGGGTCGTCAGCGACGGAACTGTCCCCGCCTACATCGGTACGCTCCTGAGCCATGCAGCAAACGAGCTGCTGGATGGCAGCATCGCAAGCGCCGGCGATGCAGTCGCGGCGTTTGCCGCCCATTGCGTAGAGTCCATGCAGAGTGCGGGCTAAGCAGGAAAAATAAACACTCGAAAAATAAGGACGCCGCTATGCTCAAACAACTCAAATACTTTCAATCTGTTGTTCGCTTGAACAGCTTTTCCGAGGCGGCAGAGGAAAATTTCATTTCACAATCCGCCATTTCCCAGCAGGTACAGACGTTGGAGCGGGAGCTGGGCTTCCAACTGCTTGAGCGCAAAAACCGCAGCTTTACCCTGACGCCCGCAGGGCAATACTTCTATCAAAAAAGTCTGATTCTGACGGCGGACTATGAGCGGATGTGCAGTGAGGCCGCTAAAATCGCCAAGGGCGATCGGGCCAGTCTCAAGATTGGGTATCTGCGCTGCTATACCGGCGGCGAATTTCACCGCGCCTTGGAGCTGTTTTCGGAAAAGCATCCGGATGTGGATGTGTCGGTCGCTTACGGCAATCACGAGGAGCTGTACGCCATGCTGCGCTCGGAGGGAGTGAATCTGATCCTGAACGACCAGCGGCGGGCGTTTTCGGGTGAATATATAAATCTGCTTCTGACCACCTGCGAAAGCTATGTGGAGGTCTCCGCGCGCAGCCCCTTGGCCCAGCTTTCTCAAATCACCCCGGCAGAGCTGAAAAACATCCCCTGCATTCTGGTGGCGTCCCCGGCGCAGAGAGAAACGGAGCAGGAATACTATCGGACGATCGTTGGGCTTCAGGGTGAGTTTTTGTATGCGGAAAACATGGAGGAAGCCCGGCTGATGGTGATTTCCCGCAAGGGCTTTCTTCCGGTGGAAGGAGCCTCTGCTCTGCCGACCATGGGAAATGCCATCGTGCGGCTTCCTTTGGTACGCGGTGGAGAACCGATCCTGCGAAATTACTGTGCCTTCTGGAAAAAGGACAACTCTGGCTACTATGTGGAGGAGTTTGCCGAGCTGCTGAAGGCGCAATTTGGAAAATGATCGTGCGCATACGGCACAAAATCTGCCGCGCACCTCATGGAGCATCATTTCATCAGCTCCGGCACCAGATTGCTATAGTATTCTGTCTTGCCGAAGAGCACATCATTATAGAAACCCTGTTTCCAGTCAATGTAGGCAGCTGCGTCTTACAGCTGCGCAATGGACTGGAGCAGGGCTTCTCTTTTTTCCGCAAGAATGACCTTGCGCTC
>CAKTOJ010000038.1 GCA_934589665.1 uncultured Oscillospiraceae bacterium
CTTCAACGGTCTGCAGGAATTCGGGCTCGTTCGCATTCTTGGCCTTGGTTTCGGCCAGAACTCTTTCGATATAAGCGTTCATGATAAATAGCCTCCTCTAAATTTACTCGTTAAGAGCATTTCGATGGTGCTTCCATCTCGTCAAGTAGACTATCACAAAAACGGTGCTTTCTCAAGTGGGTTGGACCAAAATTGCCTTCTCTGCCAAAGAGAAATTTTTCCCTTCTTTTTGTATAAAACGCAGAAATACAGTATATAGCGTTTCGCTTTTTTGATAATATCGATTAAAAATCGTGCAGTCATTCTTTCATCGCATGTTTAGCATCTGAATTTTTTCTGTCATGATGAAGTGATGCATGACAAAAGGAGATGGAATATATCCATCTCCTTTTTGTATATCAGCACCTTTTATGCATTTGTTCCGGCCGGAAGCTGCGCGCTGTCCAGTTCTTCCGGTACGGCCGGCGCGGTCTCCGTTTCGCCCTCCGGCTTCTCCTGCCAGTTGTACGGCAAAAGCTCGACCGCATAGACCGTGGCCCAGTAGTCCCCCGCCTCCGGTTCCGTATAATCGACATACACGGTATCGCCGACATTGAGCAGCGGCGCGTTGGGAACGCTTGCTGCATCAGCGCAGTAGTACCCGCTGCCGCCGTCCAACCGGAAGAAATAGCGCGAATTGCCGTTGATGACTGCACTGCGCAGCTCGGTGATCTCGCCGCTCACATTCTTCAGTCCGTCCTGCTGCGGCTGGTCGATGCCCGTCTGATCGTCCGAGATAAGATTGCTCTGGCGGAGCATCCTGCGGTAGTTCGTCTCACACTCGGCAACGGTCGCGCCGGTGGCCACGATCTGATACTGGTTGACGTTGACCATGGCGTACATCTTCACCAGCTCGCTGGCATCCTTGAGCGCCATGAAGTACGTCGGCTGATCGGCGATGTTCAAAAGCAGCGGGAAGGTCGCCTTGTAGCGCAGGTTCTGCACCTGTCCCTCGGCACTGTCCTCGGCGCTGTATTCCGTCGCGCCAGCGCAGGGATAATACTTCGTCTCCTTGGTGCGCTGGTTGGAGAGCAGGAAGCCGACATTGCTCTCGTCGCCGCCGACGCTGGTCACGCCGGTATAGAGATAAACGTCGTCGCCCTCAGCAAGATAATTGTAGCCGTCGGTGGTAACGGTCACGTCGCGCTGGCCGAGGATGGAATTGAGAAAGCCGTTGTGGTACATGCCGTAGTAATCATACTGCTCGATGATGAGGTCGGCGGAGTAAACATGGTCGACCCACTCGGGCGGCTCGGCATAGTATTCGCTCTCGCCGGTAACCGCGTTGACGAGCACCGCGCCGTTATTGTCCGTACCGCCGAAAAGGCCGATGGTCTTTTCCTTTTTGGCGCAGACCCAGAAGGGTGTGCCGTCCTCGTCGATTTCAAAGACCGGCTCTTCAAACATATAAGTCGGGTAGTGGAAGCGCAGGTAGCGGTAGAGATTGCGGGAGAAGTGCTCGGCAGTGGTATACTTCATACCCTCGTCAAGGCGGACGACATCCACGCTCTGATCCACCATATCAATCACAAGATAGGCCGGCAGGCCGGCGGAGCGGTTGTTGAACCACTTGATGATATCGCCGTAGCGCAGCGGCGTCACGCGCACGGGGCGGCCGTGGTAGTTGATCTGTGTGTAGTCCTCGGCAACCTCAAACTGCGAGACCATATCGTTCAGCTCGCCGAGCTTGCGGTCGCCGAGCTTTTCAGCGCTGTCTTTATCGAGCATGGGGATGCGGTCATAGGACACCTCGGCGATCTCCGAGGCAAAATCGCCGGTCTCGACCGTCAGCAGCTTCTGGTAGCTGCCCGCGCGGAAGACGACCCACGAGGCCGCAGAGCCGACTGCAGCGATGACCAGCAGTCCGGCCGCGAGCAGGAACGGGACGGTGCACTGCTTTTTCACAAAGGTAAAATAGCCCTTGACTCCCTCGCCCTGAAAGCCGGAGGTCACGAGCGCACAGACGCAGTAGACCGCGCACAGCAGCAGAATGAAGCCGTAAAATTCCTCCGCGTGAAGGTTGATCGGCGGCAGCTCCAGATAAAAATAGACTGCGCCGACAAGCAGCGTGATGAGTGCGTTGACGGCGATGCGCTTGCCCGGTGAGCCGACCGCCTTACGCGGCCTGCGCGGTGCGCTCCCCTCTCCCCCGCCGGCACCGGAGGTGCGGAAGCGGAAGCCGCCGGCGTCCGAGCCGGAAAATTGAATGTTCATAGGCAGTTCCTTCCTGTTGTCTTAAAAAAGGCCGCGTACCGCACCGGTCGGTGCGATACGCTGTCCAGTTTTACTTATTATATCACGGCCCGCCGCAAAAACAAGCGTATCCCCGATTTGTCACAAATTGTTCAAACCTTTCCTTCCACCACACGGCAGTACGCATTGGAGGTCAGGCGGCAGGCAGCGCAGTAAAGCGCAGTGAACACGGCGCAGGCAGCTGCTGTCGTCGCCAGCACAAGCGGGAGATTTTTCAGCCCGAAGAGCTGAAGGATGCGCCAGATCATCGGCTGGGCGAAGCCAAGGTGAATAAATGCCGCAGCCAGCGGCAGGAGAAACACCATACGCAGCTGCGCGTCAACGCTTGCACGAATGTCGCGCCGTGTCATGCCGATGCGCTGCATGACGGCGAAGCGGGCGGCATCCTCATAGCCCTCGGAGAGCTGCTTATAGTAGAGCATCAGGACGGAGGCCAGCAGGAACACCGCGCTCAGGACAAGGGCGAGAAAGAAGAGACTTCCATAGGTCGCATAGAACTCCGCGCGTGCTTCGGCGGCGATCTCGTGTCCCATCTCAGTGGAGATGGTGCGAACGACATCCTCCGCGCCGAAGTACAGCCCCGCCGTGGAGCCGAGCATGACAAGAATCATGGTCGAGAGGATGCAGATGGAGGCAAGTCCCGCGCCCGCGCGCTTCATGCGGTAGACAAGAGACGAGAGCGCAACGAAATTTTTCTTCTGATAGTAGAAGCCCTCATTTCCCTGAAGCGAGCGGCAGAGCGTAACGCTACCGGCAATGAAGAGCAGATAGGTCGCAAGGATGACCATAATGACCGCCAGAAAGAACGCAAGCAGCGCCTCGATCGGCTCGGTGATAGTGACGGCGAGATAGTACGCCCCGGCGAGAAGCGCGAGGCCGGGGATCACGAGGAGCCACTGCGATCTCGGCGGTCTTTCGCCGAGGCTCTCGCTTTTGAGCAGACTGACCGCCGCGGTGCGGCGCACCTGACGCCACGCGTTCAAAAGCAGGAAGGCGAAAATAAAGCCGTAAACCATCACGCAGAAGCGCGCGGCGCCGAAGTCAAGCAGCGACAGAGCCGGAGCCTCTGCATGCGCAAAGTGCATCAGCACCCGCACAGCTGCACCGGAGAGAGCCGCGCCGAGAAGCAGGCCGAGCATAAGGGAAAGGGCCGCAGAGAATGCCGTCTCCCAGAAAAGCACAGAGGCGAGCGCGCCGCGGTCCATGCCGAGGACGCTCATCAGCCCCAGCTCCCGCTTGCGGCGTCGGAGCAGGAAGGCGTTCGTGTAGAACAGGAACAGCACTGCGAACACCGCCAGCACCCACTTTCCCAGTTCCATCACAAGACGGATCGCCGAGGTTCCCATCCCTCCCACGCCGCTGCCGACAGCATAGAGCGCGGGGCTTCCGGCAAGGAAGGCGAGGATATAGAGGACCGCCGCCATAAACGAGCAGGCGGCAAGATAGGGCGCATACACCCGTCCGTCGCGGCGGATGCCGCCGAGCGCCAGGCGCGGGTAAAATCCGGGTCTCATGCCGCACCTCCCGTCTGCGCCTCGGTGAGTACGGCAGCGATGCGGCGGTAAAAATCATGCTCCGTATCCGTGCCGCGGTTGAGCTCCCGCACAACAGCGCCGTCGCGCAGGAAGAGGACGCGGCCCGCGCAGCTGGCCGCGCGGACGGAATGTGTGACCATAACGATGGTCTGCCCCGCACGGTTCACCTCGCTGAACAGCCGCAGAAGCTCCTCGGTCGAGCCGGAATCGAGCGCGCCGGTCGGCTCATCGGCAAAGAGGATCTGCGGGCGCGTGATGAGCGCGCGGGCCGCGGCGGCGCGCTGCTTCTGCCCACCGGAGACCTCATAGGGGTACTTCTTCAAAAGTCCGGCAATGCCAAGCTGCGCGGCAAGCGGCGTGAGGCGGGCACGCATCTCGTCGCGGCTTTTCCCCTGCAGGACAAGCGGCAGGAGAATATTGTCCTCCAGCGAGAAGGTATCGAGCAGGCTGAAATCCTGAAAGACAAATCCAAGATGGTCGCGGCGGAAGGATGCCGCCGCTTCCTCCGGCAGCTCGGCAAGGTTCTGCCCGCCGAGCAGCACCGAGCCGCCGGTCGGCCGGTCAAGCGCGGCAAGGAGGTTAAGCAGCGTGGTCTTGCCGCTGCCGCTCTCGCCCATAATGGCGACGTATTCGCCCGGCTCGACGGAAAAGGTGACATTTTTCAAAGCCTCGACCTTCGCGCCGCCGAAACGCGTAACATAGGTCTTTTGAAGGCCGCTGACTGTAAGAATAGACATGGGATAGCTCCTTTCCAATATCGGTATCGCTTTCTGATATAGTAACGGATAAAGCTTGTAAAATTTTCTTGTTTTTCCTTAACTTTTCCTTATTTTTGCGTGCAAAAAGCGGCCGAAAGGCGACAGGCGCGTTTTCGGCCGCTTTTCAGATGAGGGACTTTATTTATTTTTTGCGCCGCAGAAGAAAAGCGCCTAACGCAAGCGTGAGCATGATAACGAGAAGCTTTTTCATGATTTACTCCAGATTCAGCTTTTTTGTGGTGAAATACCACGTGATGAGATAGAACAGAACACAGACCGCCAGCTCACCGGCAAGGGCGGCGGCAAGGAACGCATTGCCCGCCTGTACGCCGGTAAGGCTCGACCATGCGGTAAAGCCGTCGTCAAAGAGCTGCGCCAGAACCGCGATGGCCGCAAACTGCACAAGCTGGAAGAACACCAGCACGAACACGGCGGCAAGGGCGCTCTTATGCTTATTAAAGCTGTAACCCACGGCATAGGCCGCGTAGACGATCAGAGAAACCGACGTAACGCCGAAAACGCAATCGAGGAAGAACTCCACCGCAAATAAAATTGCCTGCGCCCGCGTTGATGCGTCCAGCTTACCGAGGAGATGGAACGCTTCGGTGAAAAGGTTCGGGATAACGAGCCAGTCGCTCGCATCGGTAAAACCGAGCAGACACACCAGAAGTACCATGAAGACCGCCGCCGCGGCATACCACACAGCCGAGACGATGAGCTTGGAAGCAAGGAGCTGGTGCATACTCACCGGCAGGGTCAGGGTAAGATAGCCCTCGTCCCTGAGAACATGGTCGCGGAAGCGCACGGCAGAGACGACCAGCGGCGTAAGGCTCAGCGCCATAAAGCCAAGGACAAATCCCATCACAATGAAGATCGCCAACAGGTTGAGCAGCCAATGGGAATCGTTTTGCAGCACACTCTGGGATGCACGCATGGCAAAGGTCAGCGCCAGCATTGCTGCGAAAATGGGCCACATCATACGGCCGGTAGCACGAAATTCGTGCCGGATGAGTTTTCTCAGCATTTGAACACCTCCCGGAACAATTCATCCACGCTTTTGCCCGTCTCCTCTCGGATCGCGTCCACGCTCATGTGCCGCTCGACGCGGCCGTTCTGCAGAAATACCACTTCATCGAGCACCTGCTCGACGTCAGCGATGAGATGCGTGGAGACCACGACCGAGGCGTCCTCGTTGTAATTTCCGATGATCGTGCGGAGAATGTAGTCGCGGGTAGCGGGGTCGACGCCGCCGATGGGCTCGTCGAGCAGATAGAGCTTTGCGCTGCGCGACATCACGAGCACCAGCTGAAGCTTTTCCCGCGTGCCCTTGGAGAGCGTCTTGACGCGCTGGGACACATCGAGTCCCAGCCGCCGGATCATCTCCTGCGCAGCATCGCGGCGGAAGTCGGCGTAAAAGTCTGCATAGTAATCAACCGTCTGCGCAACCGTCATCCAGCCGGGCAGCGTGTTGCGGTCAGGGAGATAGGAAACGATTGCCTTCGTCGCCGGCGAGGGTGCCCGCCCATCGATCAAAACTTTGCCGTCTGTCGGTGTCAACAGACCGTTGGCGAGCTTGATGAGCGTCGTCTTGCCGCTGCCGTTTGGGCCGAGCAGGCCGACGATGCGGCCCGGCTCGATGGCGAGCTCCACGCCGTCGAGCGCGGTCTTGCCGCCGTAGCGCTTGGTAAGCGCCTTGCATTCCAAAATACTCACTGTTCTTCCTCCTTCATGCTTTGCAGCAGGCGGATGACCTCTTCCCTGCTGCATCCGAGCTTTGCCATCTCGGATAGAAAATCTGCCACAAACTGGTCCGCCAGACGGAATTTCGCATTTTCGATCATGTGAATGTTCTCCGTCACGAAGCGGCCCGCGGTGCGCTGGGAAAACACCAGCCCATTGCGTTCGAGCTCACTGAGCGCACGCTGCACCGTGTTCGGGTTGACGCCCGCCTCCACCGCAAGATCGCGCACCGAGGGCAGACGCTCGCCGGGCTGAAACTCGCCCGCGATGATCGCCTGCGTCAGCCGCTGCGTGAGCTGGGTGTAGATGGGACTGTCGCTGCGGAATTGCCACTCCATACGGTTCCTCCTTTTTCATCGTATTGTTGTATTAGGTGATTAGTACAATAATACACGTATTGTGATTTGTCAAGTGCTTTTACGAAAATTTTTAGGATAATACACGCTTGTCAAAGCTCTTTGATAGACAAAGCCCCTTTCTCCCCTATGATGAAGGCAGAAAAGGACGGGATATTATGGAGATTGGAGCCAAGCTCAGGCAGGCGCGCATGGCCGCCGGACTCATAAAAGGAAAGCCGCCCGTATCGGGCGGCTTTCCTCTTTTATCGTTCAAATTCCACCACATACGCGCCGAGGACGGCGGTACATGGAATGACGGCGGCGTTTTCCGCCGTAAGAGGTAGGCGGGGATAAACCGTTCTCACCGGCTCGGGCACAGCGGGCAGCGTTTTTCCGAGACTGACGCCGTGCGCGCCGTTTGGGATGTGCCAGACAAAATCACAGTCGCAGAACTCCTTATTCACGCTGATGCTCTCCGCCGGTCGGAATACCGGCTCCGGTGCAGAAAAAAAACAGCCCGCGTTGTCCTTTTCCGCCGGGCAGCCGCCTTCTATCCCCACACGGGTAAAGGCAAGGTCAAGCTTCTCTGTCCGGAAGCAGACTTTCTTTCCCTCGCGGGTGAACGGCACACTTTCCCATTGGGCGATATTCAGCCAGCCGCGCACACCGCCCCACTCGACCGCCGTGTTGAACTCCAGCCAAGCCGTCTGCCCGTCCCGGATCTCCGCATTAAAGCGCAAAACGGGGCGCAGTGAAAGGAATCCCTCCGGCAGCAGCGCGCGCAGACGGTCCTGCTCCGCGCCGTAGGCCATGACAAACTATTCGACATGCATTATTCTCTTGCCCTCCTTTTTATTCATTATAGCACGCAGCGCATCAAAAAGGAATAGGAAAAGCCGGCGGCTTTCCCTATTCCTTTTCAGGTATTGTCGGGTGAAATAGGGCGGCGGAGCAGAAGCGTGCGAAGCGCGTGCCAGCGGAAGGGATAGAGCGGATAGAGATAATGCCCGCCGTCGATGGGCTTTGTTGTGACGAGCAGGAGGATGATGAGCAGTGTGCCGATTGCGAGGCCGAGCCAATTCAGCGCGGCGGAGAAGAGCAGAAGCACCAGCCGCAGCAGCTTGAAGGCATAGCCAAGCTCATAGCTTGGCTGGGCGAAATTTGCGATGGCGACAAAGGCCATGTAGGCCAGCACCTCCGGCACGAGCCAGTGCGCCTGCACGGCAAAATCACCGAGCACGAGCGCGCCGATCATGGAAAAGGAATTGGAAAAGACGCTGGGCGTATTGAGCGAGGCGAGCTTGAGAAGGTCGACAATAAACTCGGTCAGCAGAAGCTGGGCGAGGATCGGCACCTCATATTCGCTTGTGACTGCAAGGAAGCTCAGCGCACCGCTTGAGAGTGCCGGATCGTGAACAAGGATATACCACACAGGCGTGATGAAAAGCGTCAGCACAAAGACGACCACGCGCAATATGCGCAGATACGAGCCGACGAGCGGCGGGAAATAGAAGTCGTTCGCCTCCTGCACAAAATCGAAAAAGCGCGTCGGCAGGATCATGGCGGCGGGCGAGTTGTCGACGAGGACAATAATGCTCCCCTCCATAATGCTGGCGGTCGCGGCGTCCGGTCGCTCGGTATAGCGCACGCGGGGAAAGGGATTGTACCACTGGCGGCGGTCCATCATGGACTCGGCGATCGACTCCTGCGACATGGAAATAGAGTTGGCGTCGATCCCGGCAAGCTTTGTCCGCACGCGTTCGAGCAGCGCACGGTCCACCTTGTTCTCCAGATAGCACAGGGCCACATCGGCACGCGAGTTCTCCGAGATCTTGTGTCCCTCCAGCGTGAGCTGCGGCGTGCGGATGCGCCGGCGCAGGAGTGCCGCGTTCTGAACGAGCGTTTCAATAAAGCCGTCGTGTGCGCCGCGCAGAACCTTGCCGGACGACGGCTCCTCCACCCCGCGGGAAGGATAGCTTTTCGCATCGATGAGGATGCACGAGGAAAAGCCCTCGGCCAGCAGCAGCGTCTTGCCGAGGAACACCGCCGTAAGCGCCTGCTCCACATCCTGCTCGGCGTTCACCTCGCTGAAGGTGACGTAGCGGTCAATAAATTCCTGCGCGCTGTGCGCGTCCGCCGTTGTGCGCTGGGCGAGGAGGAAGCTGACGATCCGCTCGATCACCGCATCGTCGCCGTAGCCGTCCACCACCCAGATGCGGCAGCGCCGCCCGCCGGCAATGAGATCGCGCGCGATCATATCAAAGCTGCGCTCCACGCCGAGCAGCGCGTCCAGCGTGCGAACATCCTGCTGAAAATTTCCGCTCAGGCGCTCCATCGCACGTTACCTTCCTTGTCTGTCAAGATAATCCCAGACATAGCTGGCGACCTCGTCCGGCGTGCGCAGGCTCTGCGCGCCGGAGGCAAGCTGTCTCTGCTCATCGGGCGAGAGTCCGGCGTAGCAGCGGTTGGCGTTGACGTCGCCGGCCAGAAAGGATTTGAGCAGACTGTAGCCGACACGCTCGTCGGCGCAAAATTCAGAATTGGTTCCCATAATAAAAACATCACCTCTGCGGTAGTATTCGCAGAGGTGATGTTTTTATACCCTGTTTTCAGATTTCTCCGCCGTTTTCAAACTTCCTTATCGAAATAGAAAAAGGTCTCATCCTCGCCCGCTCGGCGCATGCAGGAGGACAGCATCCTGTAGGACGCGTCATTCTCCCGATAGCACTTGGCAACGACATGGGCGAGGTGGAGGCGGTAGAGCGCCCACTCCGCCGCGGCCGCAAAGGCCTCGGTTCCGTAGCCGTGCCCCGCGAAGTCCGGCGAAATACGGCAGCCGAGCTCCGCGCCGCCGCGGGAATCGAAGTGATATAGCACCGCTTCGCCAATCAGCGCACCGTCCAGCCGGACGGCGAAGTTGACCGCACGGCGACGCGCGAAGTCCTCGCGCGCAACCTTGAGAAAATAGTCCTCATAGGGTGTTCCGTCGTAATCCTTGCGGAAATCATAGCCCCACCACTTGTTCCGCTCGTCGTCAAGGCAGAGCGATGCATAGGCTGCCCTGTCTGCGTCGGTGATGGGCGTGAGCGTCAGGCGAGCGGTCGAAAGGGTCGGAATGGCGCTGAGGTTCGTCAGCTCGTTGAGCACGTCGAAGCGCAGCTTTGCGCCCAGATGGTCAGGCAGATACTGGAGCTTGGAGGTGCGCAGGCCGCGGTCGCCTGCGTCGTCCTCTCGGTTGAGCCAGCGCACGCCGTCGACAGCAAACTCCCGCGCGAAGGCCTGCACGGTGGCGGGGTAAACGCCCTCATAGCCGTAGAGCGCCTTTTCAATATGGATCTGCAGCGTGTCGCCGCAGCGCTCCGCCATGGCAATGGAGATCAGCTTTCCCTCAAGCTCCATGCCGCCGACGAAGAAATGCGGACTTCCCGTCATGCGGAGCATCTTCTCGGCGTAGCGCAGCTCGTTCTTCGCCGAGCTGGCCTCCTTGGTAAAGACCGCCTCATAGTCGCGCCAGAACTGCGTGATGAGCGGCAGGTCCGCCTTTTCCAGTGCACGGAACGCCGCATCGGGATAGAGCTTGCGGAATTTGTTGATGTGGTTGCGCTGACCGGAATAGCGCCGGCCGGCAAACTCGCGCATGTCCTCGGCGGCATAGATATAGTCGCGCCACACGCGCGGCGAGGAGAGCTTGAAGTACGGATAGCGCGCCAGCAGCTCCGCCGCCTTTTCCTGCGGCACGACGGACAGAACGAGCGGGATATCCTGCTCACGGCAGTAGTCCTCAATGAGGGCGAGTGCGGCGTCAACGTCGCCCTCCGGTCCGGGAACGGGATAATCAAAGCAATACTGTCCGTCGATAAAGTTTCGCACAATCAGGCAGCCCGCACCCTCGGCCCAGTTCGGGTGCAGGTGCTCGCGCCACATGAGCTTGACGAGCGCAGAATATTCGCAAAGCTGGTAATCACAATTTTTATAGTACCGGCGCAGACGGGCAACATCCCGCTGCGCGGCAGGTTTAAACGTAAGCATAACGGCTTCCTTTTCTGTTTTCTCTTTCGATCCGTGTGCGGCCGAAGCCGCCGTATCCTTTTGCAGCATCCTTATTGTAACCGTTTTTCGCCGCATTACAAGTTGCTTTTGCAACCGTTCTGCATTTCCGCGACCACACGCTTTGTGCAGTCGATAAAGCGCAGCAGCCCCTCACTCGCCGTGTCGTAGGAGCGCAGAGCAAGGCCGAGCTCGCGCGAGCTCGCCGGTTTGACCGGCAGGAGCTTCACGCTGTCCGTATGTCCGCGCACGGTCAGTTCTGTCATCATGCTCACGCCGAGGCCGTGGCCGACCATGCTGATCACGGTGGGGTCGTCCACCCACGTCGGGAGAATATGCGGCTTGACGCCGATGCGGTTGAAAATGCGCATGATATCCTTGTCAAAGCCCTGCGCGGGCATGATAAAGTCGCGCCCCTCAAAGGCCGTGAGCGGGAAGGCGGTCATGCCGCTCGTGTCAAAGTCCCGCGGCAGAACGGCATACATGGTATCGTCAGCCAGATGCACCCACTCATACCGTCCCTCATTCTGCGCTGAGACCAGGATCGCGTCCATCTTACCCTGCGCAAGCAGCTCATAGGGCGCGTCCACGTGATCCGCCATGCGGATATCGACATTCACCTCGGGGCACTCCTCGCGGAAGCGCTGAATGATGACCGGCAGCCAGTGCATGGCGATGCTGGCATAGGCGCTCACACGGATGACCTCGCTGCGTGAGGAAGCCACCTGCTCGATCATACTGTCAAGCCGGGCGTTGGCCTGCAAAAAGTCGCGGATGGCAGGTGCGACGCGCTCGCCCTCTTCCGTCAGGCGCACGCCGCTGCGCCCGCGCTCGAGCAGCATGAAGCCGACCTCCTTTTCCAGCGAATTCATCATGTGCGTCAGCCCCGACTGCGTGTAGCCCAGCACCTCCGCAGCCTTGGTGAAGCTGCCGAGATCCACCGCCATGATGAGCGCTTCCAGCTTTTTACTTTCCATGCGGCATTTCCTTTCCATTAGGTATACTCATGGATTTATTATAATACGTCTCTTTACTTTTGGCAAGAAAGACAGTAGAATAAGTCTAATTTCTGCCCTTGTGCACAGTTTCCCGTTTTCCCGGCAGACACGTCGGGCGGAAAGGAACAAAAAAGAGAGGAAAATCACATGAAACACAAGAAACAAGTTGGCTTTGCCAGCAGCGTCGGCTTTATCCTCGCCGCGGCCGGTTCAGCCGTCGGCCTCGGCAATATCTGGGCATTTCCTTATAAAACCTCGCAGAACGGAGGCGCGGCCTTCGTTCTGATGTACATTATCTGCGTTATTTTCATCGGCTTTGTCACCATGCTCACCGAGATTTTCATTGGCCGCCGCGCAGCGGCCAACCCCGTGGGCGCCTATAAAAAGATCAGTCCGAACCTCGGCTGGTGCGGTCTGGTCGCCATCATTATCCCCACCTTCATCACCTGCTATTATTCCGTACTCGGCGGCTGGACGACGAAGTTTGCCGTCAACTCGTTCAACGGAAACGCGGGAATCCTCGCCACCTTCTCCGTCAACACCGGCGAGGTCGTTTTCTACACCGGCGTGTTCGTCGCCCTCGCGGCGATCATCATCGCCTGCGGCGTGGAGGCCGGCATTGAACGCATGTCCAAGGTCCTCATGCCGATTCTCTTCCTCATCGTTGTGAGCGTGGCAGTCTACTCCCTGACGCTCGGCGAGGGCGTGAAGGAGGGTCTTGCATTCTACCTCAAGCCCGATTTCTCCGTCATCAGCTTTAGAAGCGTGCTTGCGGCAATGTCGCAGGCCTTCTACTCGCTGTCCATCGGCATGGGCATCCTGCTCACCTACGGCTCCTACACTGGCCGCGAGATCAATATCATCAAATCCACCGCGATGATCTGCATCTTTGACACGATCGTCGCCCTGCTCGCCGGTCTTGCCGTTTTCCCCGCCGTCGCGCATTTTGACCCCAGCCTGCTCGGAAGCAGCAAGGGCATCGCCCTCATCTTCATCATCCTGCCGCAGGTGTTCGATTCCATGGGCTTTGCCGGCAAGCTCGTCAGCTTCGCATTCTTCATCATGGTCGCCATTGCCGCCATTACCTCCGTCATGTCCCTCATCGAGGTCGCAACGCAGTTCGTTATTCAGAAGTTCAAGGCGAACCGCAAGCTCTCCGCCGTGATCGTTGCGCTCATCTGCTTCCTCGTCGCCATTCCCATCAGCATCTCGCTCGGTCATGTCGCCATTCTGGAGGAAAGCTCCCCCACGCTCTTCGGCCTTGACTGGCTGACCTTCTTCGATGAAGTGACCAACACTGTGCTAATGCCCGTATGCGCGCTGTTTGCCTGCATTGCCGTCGGCTGGTGCATCAAGCCTGAAAATGCCGTTGCGGAGCTTGAGCGCGATGGCACGCATTTCCCGCACTGGCTGAACAGGTTTTACTGTGTGATGATCCGTTTCATCACGCCCGCGCTCATTATCATCGTGGAGCTTGGCGGCCTCGTGAGCGAGATCCAGAGCGGCAATGTCGCCGTCATTGTTTTCGCCTATGCTCTCATCGCCGTGTGCATGGCCGTGTATTTTGCATTCTTTAAGAACAGCTACACCGGCACGAATGCTGACGAGAAGGTCAAGGACAAGCTTTTCTGATCCGCAGCATATAAACAAAAAAGGAACGTCTCTGAATTCAGAGGCGTTCCTTTTTATTCTCTTGTATACAGCCGTCCGTCCTTACGGTAGACGATATGCACCTCCGGTGTGTTGGTGAGGTAGACCGCGGAACCGTAACTCACATCAAAGTCCAGCACATCGCCCACGCAGACGGCGGGATGCGCCTCCTCAACATCCAGAATGGTGTGGTCAGAGGATGCGCCGAGCACTTCCACACCGCTCCTGCGCGGGACGAGATCAAGGGGATCGCCATAGTCCACGCGTCCGGCGGCGCAAAGTGCCCGAAGGCGGACGCCGCGGTCGGTATACTCTCTCGTCCGGCCGAATGCGTCCACTGTCTGTTCACCGACCGGATAGCTCGGCTTCGGCTTACATTCCACAACCTCCATATGCAGGGTGAAAACGTCCCGGTGCATAAAATCCGGATAACAGCCGTAGATTCCGCCGAAGAGTGCAAATTCGCCGATGCGCAGGTGGTTGATGCGCGCAGGCAGCGTGCCGTCAAGGAGCATGTGAACCGAAGTGGATGCGCCGCCGGAAATATACCGCAGCCTGCGCCCAATGGCGCGTTCAACTGCCTCGGCGGCGGAGACGAGCTCCCGCATTTTCTCCGGCGTCGCGGCGATAGAACCGTAACAGCCAAGATTCGTGCCGATCCCCGCCAGTTCCAGCCGGTCCAGCCGGTATTCAATCTCCAGCGCAGCGTCGATCAGCTCCTCCCTGCTCCAGAAGCCCTCGCGCAGATCGCCGAGATCGAGCATGAGGATCACCTTATGCACCCTCCCCTGCTCTGCACACGCCGCATTGAGGGCACGAAGCGTTTCGACCTCGCTTTGAAGACTCATGTCCGCGTGCTCCGCGAC
>CAKTOJ010000039.1 GCA_934589665.1 uncultured Oscillospiraceae bacterium
GAGCTGATCCTCACCGGCCGGTACACCACGCACCCTCAGCACGGTGAGCAGTTTGCCGCCGATGAGGTCGAGCGGCATATGCCGTCGGGCGAAACAGAGATTCTGAATTACCTTGCTTCCGGCGTGGTGCGCGGCATCGGCCCGGCAACCGCACAGAAGCTGGTCGACCGCTTCGGCACAGATACGCTCGATGTGCTCGACGGCGAACCGGAAAAGCTCAAGGCCATCAAGGGCATTACCGACCGGCGCGCGCGGGAGATCGCGGAGAGCTGGAAGGAACTCTCCGGCCTGCGGCGGGTACTGGACTTCCTGACGAAATACGACCTGCCGGTCGCCCTTGCCATGCAGCTCTTTCGGCGCTACGGCGCAGACGCAATCGACACGCTGCGGCATAACCCATATCTTTTGAGCGGCGAGGCCTTTGGCGTGGACTTCTCTGTTTCGGATGAGATCGCGCTTTCCATGGGCTTCTCCGGAGATTCCTCCTGCCGCACGGAGGCAGGCGTGCTCTTTGAGCTGAACCACAATGAACAAAGCGGCGGTCACGTTTTTCTCCCGCGGGAGAAGCTGACCGCGGCGTCGGCACAGCTGCTCGGATGCGGGAGCGACGCGGTGGAAAAGGCACTTGACGACCTCATTGAGCGCGGAAGCGTGGTGCAGGAGCCGGTCGCAAACGTAACGGGCTGCTACCTACGCCGCTGCCATGAGGCAGAAACCTACGTGTGCACCCGCATCAACGCCATGCTTGCCGATAAGCCGGACAAGCTGCGCGGCGCGGAAAAGATCATTGACGAGATTGAGCGTGCGCAGGGCGTCACCTATGCGCCCCTCCAGCGCCGCGCGGTCGAGCTGGCCGCACAGGAGGAGCTTTTGATCCTCACCGGCGGGCCGGGCACGGGCAAAACGACCAGCGTGCGCGGCATCACGGCGCTTTTTGAACGCATGGGGCTCGACACGCTGCTCTGCGCGCCGACCGGACGCGCAGCCAATCGCATGGGCGAACTGTGCGGAAAAGAGGCGCAGACCATTCACCGCCTGCTCGGCATGAGCTGGAACGAACAGACCGGCGGCGTGGTCTTTACCAAAAATGAAAAGGAGCCGCTGGAGGCCGACGCGGTGATCGTGGATGAAACATCCATGGTCGATCTCACGCTCATGCGCGCGCTGCTCGCAGCGCTGCGCCCCGGCTGCCGTCTTGTGCTCGTCGGCGACCCCGACCAGCTGCCGAGCGTCGGTGCGGGCAACGTGTTTGGTGACCTGATCCGCTCAGGACGCATCGCCGCCGTGGCGCTGCACGACATCTTCCGTCAGGCCGGGACAAGCGCCATCGTGCGCAGCGCGCACATGGTCAACGAGGGGCAGCTTCCCGAGCTGCAAAACAGCGCGTCCAGTGACTTTTTCTTTCTTCCCCGCCGCGACAGCGGGCGGCTGGTGGACACGGTGGTCGAGCTGTGCAAAACGCGGCTGCCAGAGAAAATGCATATTCCTGCCGAGAGTATTCAGGTCCTCTCAGCCACGCGCAAGGGCGACGCCGGAACGGCGGCGCTCAACCGCGCTTTGCAGTCGGCGCTCAATCCGCCAAGCGAGGGAAAGCGCGAAAAGCGCTTCGGCGACCTTGTGTTCCGTGAGGGTGACCGCGTCATGCAGACGCGCAACGACTACGACGTGCTCTGGGAGCGCGAGGACGGCACGGCGGGCACGGGCATCTTCAACGGCGACGTGGGAAAGATTTTACAGATCGACCCGAGCGGCGAGCTCATCTCCATCGCCTTCGACGACCGCGTCGCAGTCTACACGGCGGACATGCTCGCTGAGCTGGACATGGCCTACGCCATGACGGTACATAAGGCGCAGGGTAGCGAATACCGCGCCGTCATCTTCGTCTCCGCGCCGGCGGCGCCGGGATTGATGGTGCGCGGCGTGCTCTACACGGCCATCACGCGGGCACGCGAGCTGCTCATCCTCGTCGGCGACGATATAAGCCTTGGCAAAATGGCGGCAAACGACCGCCGCACACGGCGCTACAGCGGTCTGCGCTGGCGGCTCGGGGAGGGCGGCACGGCATGAGTCTTCGGGAAAAGCTCCTCGATCTCTTCTTCCCGCCGCGCTGTGCGTTCTGCCGCACCGTCGGCGTTCACGGCGTATGCGAGGCCTGTGAAAAGGCGCTTCCCCGCTCGCCGGAGCCGCTGTGCAGGGGTGAATCCTTCGGTGTATGCGCCGCGCCGCTTCTTTACGAGGGCGTGGTGCGCGAGAGTCTGCTGCGCTTTAAATTTCACGGCGCACAAAGCGCCGCCGAGGGCTATGGCACACTTCTGGCACAATGTGTCGCGGAAGAGCTCGGCGGTGAATTTGATCTTGTGACATGGGTTCCGGTCAGCCGGGAACGTGAGCGCGAGCGCGGTTACGATCAGGCGTTTCTGCTCGCCCGCGAAACGGCAAAGCACTGGGATACCGAGCCGGTGCGGCTGCTGCGTAAAACGCGCAATAACGCCGCACAGTCCGGACTTTCCTCCGCCGCCGAACGGCGGGGCAATGTGCTGGGCGTATACAAGGCGGAAAATACGGAAATGCTCAAGGATGCACGTGTTCTGCTCATCGACGACATCCTCACCACCGGCTCCACGCTCGGCGAATGTGTGCGCGTACTGAAAGAGGCCGGCGCGAAAAGTGTCGTATGCGCAGCACTTGCCCGGCGGCAAAATCACACATAATGCTATTGCAAAACGAAATTCGAGCCGTTATAATCATAAGTGTGACAATGTGCGGAGTTTTCCGCTGGAATACAAAGGAAAAATGAGAGAGGTAGTATTATGTGTTCGTTAGCGAAGGATATCGGTATCGACCTCGGTACCGCATCGGTTCTGATCTACGTTAAGGATAAGGGCATTGTGCTCAATGAGCCGAGCGTCGTTGCCATTGACAAGGATACCGGCAAGCTCCTCAAGGTCGGCGCGGACGCGCAGGCCATGCTTGGCCGCACGCCCGGCAACATCGTTGCCATCCGCCCGCTGCGTGAGGGCGTCATCTCCGACTATGAGGTGACCGAGCGCATGCTCAAGGAGTTCATTCACAAGATCATGGGCTTCCAGTTCTTCAAGCCCCGCATCATCATCTGCGTTCCCTCCGGCATCACCGAGGTCGAGGAGCGCGCGGTCATTGACGCGGGTATTCAGGCCGGCGCGCGCCGCGTCTATCTCATTGAAGAGCCGGTGGCCGCAGCCATTGGCGCGGGCATCGACATCACCCAGCCCGATGGTCACTTCATCATCGACATCGGCGGCGGCACGAGTGACATTGCCGTCATCTCGCTCTCCGGCGTGGTTGAGAGCGCATCGATCAAGGTCGCAGGCGACCAGTTCAACGAATCCGTTGTGAAGTATATGCGCCGCAAGCATAACCTGCTCATCGGCGAGCGCACGGCGGAGGAAATGAAAATGAAGATCGGCTGTGTCTTCCCGCCCGAGGAGGAGCTGACCATGGAGATCAAGGGCCGCTGCCTGCTCACGGGCCTGCCCAAGCTCATCTCCGTGACTTCTACCGAAATGATGGAGGCCTTTGAAGAGCCGGTCGAGCGCATCATGGAAGCTGTGCACCAGGTGCTCGAGCGCACTCCGCCTGAGCTGGTCGCCGATATCTCCAGCAACGGCATCGTGATGACCGGCGGCGGCAGCCTCATCCGCGGCTTTGACAAGCTCGTCACCGCCCGCACCGGCATCCACACCGTCGTGGCTGAGAATGCCATCTCCTGCGTGGCCGAGGGCACGGGCAAGAGCCTTGACAGTGTGGGCGAGATGAAGGATGGCACGATGAACCTCTCCCGCCGCAAGCAGATCAACTAAAGGCCGGCAGATCAACTGAATAGAAGGAGACGTTTTTGTATGAATTGTCCCTATTGCGCCCAGCCGATGGCCGTCGGCTATCTCAAGGGTGAGCGCGGCTATTCCCTCATGTGGACGGACGATCCGTTCAAGGTGACGGACATCCCCCTCGGCAGTGATATTCTGCTCTGCAAGGCAACAGATGTGGACAAGCCCAAGGCGTATTTATGCAGAAGCTGCCGAAAGATCATAATGGCTCTAACGCAAGCCTCTTCCTTTTAAAAAATCCCTGCTCCTTGCGGAGCAGGGATTTTTTTCAATTATCCAAATCTTGCCGCGTGCATAGCACGGAAAAGCAGCGCGGCGATCAGGCCGGTCAGCGCGCCGGTGAAAAGCGATACGAGCAGCAGGAATGGCAGATACGCAAGCGGGGCACCGTTTCCAAGCGTCAGCACCGCGGCCGCGACCTGTCCGATATTATGTGCCGCCGCGCCGCCGACCGACACGCCGTAAACCGAAAGCTTCGGCAGCTTATGCAGCCCGCTCATCACCAGCATCGCGCAAAGGCCGCCGAGAAGCGAAAAAATAAGCGCTGAGGCATTGCCCGCAAACAGGGCTCCGAGCGTACAGCGCACAAGCAGAATAGCGAGCGCTTCACCTGCGCCGAGCGCATAGAGCGCGTACACGGTGACGATATTCGCAAGGCCCAGCTTCACCCCCGGCAGTGGGATAACGAGCGTCAGGGGAAAAAAGCTCTCCATATAGGAGAGCGCCAGCGCCAGCGCAGAGAGCACGGCGCAGGTCGTGATGGTGCGCGTTGAGAGCTTCATTGCGTCCCTCCTATCCCGTCACAAGATCGTAGCCGCTCCCCGTTCCGGAGAGCGTGATGCTGATGCGGGCCGGCAGACAGACGATGCTCTGCCCTGCGCGCGTGATCGCGCCGGAATGGACGCAGTCCTGCCCCGGGCAGTCGCTCTCCGTAACCGCAAGCGCGCCGTCCGCAGCGCGGACGGTGAGCGTATAGCCGTTTCCGGTGTAGGTGTGCGCACCCGCATAGGACGAGAGCGGAACACGCTCGACCGCCTGCCCGTCGACGCTGACGGTCACCGTCAGCTCTCCGGTCTGCGCAGGAGCTGTCCAGACGCGCATGCCAAGCAGCACGGCAAGGGCAAGCACAGCAAGCGCAACAAGCGCATCATAGCGGTTAGGCCGCAGCTCAGGCGAGGACTTCATAGGTGTACGCTCCTTCCTCGGAGGGGGTAAAACGATCAGCAAGGCCGTCGGTATAGCGCACATGACCGTCATCGGTGACAAAGATCAGCTCGGTGCTGCACATCTTTTCCGCCGCAAGTGCATCGCGCAGCGCAAGGCTCTTCTCCTCGCCAAGGACAAAGCAGGCGGTAGAAAGCGCGTCGGCCCACGCGCCGTCGGCGCACACGACCGTCACACTCACCAGACCGCTCTCGGCCGGGCTTCCGGTATGGGGATCAAGGATATGATGATAACGCACGCCATTTTCCTCAAAGCCGCGCTCATAAATGCCGGAGGTCACCACAAAGATGTCCGCCGCCGAAAGCACGCCGAGAAACTGCGTGGGATCAGCGGGGTCCTTGACCGCGACGCGCCAGTCGCTGCCGTCCGGCTTTGTGCCGAGCAGTCCAACGTCTCCGCCGAGGTCGATGACCGCGCTCGTCACGCCGTGTTCTGTTAGAATATCACGCACCGCACCGCCCGCATAGCCCTTGGCGATGCCGCCGAGGTCGATCTGCGCGCTATTTTTGAGCGTAACGGTACTGCCCTCGACGGAGATATTTTCCAGTCCCACATGCATGAGCAGCCCGGATAGCTCCTCATCCGGCGGCACGCGCGGCGTGTCACCAGTGAAATTCCACGCGTCCATGAGCGGCGCAACCGTGGGATCAAACGCTCCGTCCGCCGCCTTCCCGATCGTGAGCGCCGTTTCCACCAGTGCGGCAAGCGCCGCGTCATCGACCGTGCCGTCACGGTTGAGCGCGCTGACGGTGCTTTCCTCACTGTGGCGGTCAAGCTGCCGGTCGAGTGCAAGAAGCAGCTCCTCCGCCGAGTCAAGCGCCGCGTCGGCGTTCTTCCCGTAGGCCGTCAGGTTCATAACCGTATCCATCGTATAAACCGTGCGCGTCCAGCTCTGCTCTCCCGCGCCGCAGGCGGTGAGCGAGAGGATCAGGACAAGAGCCGCCAAAAAGGGCAAAATACGTTTCGACATCAACATCCTCCGCCGCAGTCTCAACGCTTCGTCAAAGCGTCGTGGAGCTTCCAGAGCACTGGTTCAAAGTCCACGCCCTCGCGGGCGGGCAGCCTTTGCGGCATGGTCTGCACAGCGCACTCGCGCACAAAGGCCTCGGCCAACCGCACCGCATCGGGCAGAGTCCGTCCCTTGACAAGCGCACCGGTGAGCACGGAGGCAAATACATCGCCCGTACCGTGAAACTCCTTGCCGACAAACTCATCGAAGAGGAACTCCGTCCTCCCGTGCTCGCGGTCAAACAGGCACACACCGATCTCGCCCTTTCGCAGCGTCACACCGGTGAGCACCACGCTGCGCGTGCCGTTAAGGCTCAACTGCTCGACGACCGAGCGGTAGTCCGCCTCGCCGCGCGGAAGCGCGCCGAAGGTGTGATCCTCACCGAGCAGCACCGCAGCCTCCGTGAGGTTCGGCACGATCACGTCGGCCAGCTCCGCAAGCTTTCCCATCCCCGCGCACATCGCATGGGTGTAGGTCTTGTAGATCTTGCCGTGGTCGCCCATAACAGGATCGCAGATAAAAAGCGTCGTCGCGTCGCGCCGGAATGTACGCACAAAATCCGCCACAATGTCCATCTGCGCTTCGCTTCCCATAAAGCCGGTGTAAACCGCATCAAAATGGATGCCCAGCTCTGCCCAGTGTGCTGCAGCCTTCGGCATCTCGTCGGTCATATCCAGGAAGGTATAGCCGGTAAAGCCGCCGGTATGCGTGGAAAGATAGGCGGTCGGCAGCGGGCAGCACTGCACGCCCATCGCGCTGAGCACCGGAATGGCGACAGTCAGCGAGCAGCGTCCGAAGCCGGACATGTCGTGAATAGCGGCAACTCTCGGGGTAGGCATGGGGAAAGGCTCCTTTTCGTTACTTGATCTCGACGAGCTCATAGCTGCGCGTGCCGACGCCGATCTTCTCGGCGTGCTCCAGCGTGACCTCCCAGTTCGTGCCGGGATGCATGACGCAGAAATGGTCGCGGTCGTCGCCGTGATGCTCGTGGATCATCTCGGTAAGATAGCTGTCGGACATAGGCTTTTGTGCGTTGCACTTGTCCGCCGCCGCCTGATCGATGGCCACGGGGTCAAAGCTTGCGAACATGCCGACATCCGGGATGATGGGCACATCGTTGCCGCCGTAGCAGTCGCAGAACGGCGAGATGTCCTTGGCGATGGAAATGTGGAACTGCGGGCGGTCCTTGACGACGGCCAGCGTGTATTCCGCCATCTTCATGCACAGGGCCTCAAGCGTATCGTCGTTGGGATTGTAAATCGCGTCGAAGTTGCATGCACCGAGGCAGCGGCCGCAGCCGACGCACTTATTGTGGTCGATGTGCGCCTTGCCGGTGGAAAACTCCACCGCATCCTGTCCGCAGGCGCGCTGGCAGGCGTGACAGGCGCGGCACTTGGCCTCATCAACCTCGGGCTTGCCGGCGTTGTGCTGCTCCATCTTGCCTGCGCGGCTGCCGCAGCCCATACCGAGGTTCTTCATCGCCCCGCCGAAGCCGGTCGCCTCGTGGCCCTTAAAATGAGAAAGGCTGATGATGATATCCGCGTCCATGATGGCCCGGCCGATCTTGGCCTCCTTGACATAGGTTGTCCCCTCAAGCGGAACAAGCGCCTCGTCCGTGCCCTTCAATCCGTCGGCAATGATGAGCTGGCAGCCGGTCGAGAGCGGAGAAAAGCCGTTCTCCTCCGCGCTCTCCAGGTGCTCAAGCGCGTTCTTGCGCCGGCCCGCGTAAAGCGTGTTGCAGTCGGTAAGGAACGGCTTGCCGCCGCGGCGTTTGACCGCGTCGGCCACAACGCGTGCCCAGTTAGGGCGCAGGAAACTGATATTGCCCGGCTCGCCGAAGTGAATCTTAATGGCAACAAATTTCCCGTCAAAGTCAATCTGATCAAAGCCCGCCTTGTCCAGCAGACGGTCAAGCTTGTCGAGCGCGCTTTTTCCCTCCGGTACGCGCAGGCTGGTGAAATATACCTTTGATTTTTCCATACAGTGTCCTCCCTTATTCTCCGCGCCGCCTTTTCCGCATGGCGGCACTGTAATCCGCAAATCAGGCCATTGTCAAAAGCCGTTTCTTTATTATATCCGCCGCGCTTTGTCATTGCAAGAAAAATCCACGCATACGCTCTCGAGAGGTGATCCTTCATGCAGATTCATATTGTCCGCCCTGGCGACACACCAGCGTCTGTCGCCGCACGCTTCGACATTCCCACCGCGCTGCTTCTCTCGCTCAATGGACTGAACACGCAGAGCGTGCTTGTCGTCGGGCAGGCACTGCTCATTCGCGTGCCGCGCGAGACGCACACCGTCCGAGCCGGAGAAACCGTCTACTCTATCGCGCGGCTCTATGGGCTTTCCCCGCGTCAGCTTTATCAGAACAATTTCTTTCTCGGCGGATGCGGCGTGCTTTCCGTCGGGGATACGCTTGTCACCGCTTACACCGATGAACCAAAGCTCACGATTGACGTCAACGCCTATGCCTACCCCTATATCGAGGCTGATCTGCTTCACACCGCACTGCCCTATCTCACCTATCTCACGCCATTCACCTACGGCATCCGCGCCGACGGCACACTTCTTCCGCTTGCGGATGATGCGATGCTCTCCGCCGCTGGACATTACCGCACGGCTGGGCTGATGCATCTGTCCACCCTGACAGATGACGGTCAGTTTGATAACCGCCGTTCCACACTCGTGCTGGAAGAGCCCGCCGCGCAGGATGCTCTGATTGGGGATATTCTGCAGACGCTGCGCGGCAAAGGCTATATTGGGCTGGACGTCGATTTTGAATATGTGCTTCCGCAGGAACGCGAGGCTTATGCCGCCTTTATCGCCCGTCTGCGCGATGCGCTCAATCCGCTCGGCTATCCGGTCATCGTTGCCCTCGCGCCAAAAACAAGCGCCGAACAGCGCGGACTTCTATACGAAGCGCACGACTACGCTCTTCTCGGCGACGCAGCCAACGCCGTTTTCCTGATGACATATGAATGGGGCTACACCTACGGCCCGCCTATGGCGGTGGCACCGCTGCCGCAGGTGCGTGCTGTGGTTGACTACGCTGTGACCGAAATCCCTCCCGAGAAGATTCTGCTCGGTCTGCCCTTCTATGGCTATGACTGGACGCTCCCCTTCGCTTCCGGAGAAAGCCGGGCCGTCTCGCTCTCGCCGCAGCAGGCCGTCGAGCGTGCCGCGCAGCTCCATGCGGAGATTCAATACGATGAAGCATCGCAAGCTCCGCGCTATTACTACACGGACCCCGGCGGACGCGCCCATGTTGTCTGGTTTGAGGACGTCCGCAGCATCTCCGCCAAGCTGCGTCTTGTGGAGCGGTATAGGCTCAAGGGCGTCGGCTGCTGGAGTCTGATGCGCCCGTTCCCGCAGGGCTGGAACACCCTCGCCGCGCTGTATGACGTGGAGGTTCTTTTATAAAACGAGAAAAGCGTCTGCCGCAATGCGGCAGACGCTCAAGTACGATTTATGCTCCCGGCACTTGATATGTCACATCGTATTCGATCCATTGGATACGCACAGAGGCGCGGGCTCCGCCCGCCGAAAGGAATGAGCTTATCTCGCACAGCGACCACAGCCCGGTAGTGGGATTCTACTGGCGGATCTTCATGCTGTGTGTCTCCTGTGAGAGCGTATAGACGATTTCGTCGAGCACTGTACGCGTTGAGACAGCGGTGTTATTAAAGGTCGCCGTTTCGATCGTGCTGGCATTGTAGATGGACGTCCTGCGCATATCCGTCAAAACGGGCACGACCGAATCCTTTGCCGCCACAGTAATGCGGAGTGCGGATGTTGAAGTCGTCTGATATGTCAGCACAAGATCCTTGAGCGGAATATTCATTGCACTGCCGACTGCGGACAGATCTGCATGATACTCGATCAGCGGCGCTAAGAGGTTTGGCGTGGTCAGCTCCTGTTCGGTCGTTTTGAATTGCAGTTTATAGCTTAGCGGCGTATCCTGCGGACGGTTTCAATGCCGTTCATATCCGGCATGAGATAATCCACGATGTAGACCTTATATTCATCATTCAGATCGGCCGCATCCTGCGCGCGCAGAACGGCCTCCCTGCCGGTCACCGTCCAGTCCGGCTGCATATCAATGCTGCGGAGCATCTTGCAGACGCTGCGGCAGGTGTCGATATCATCGTCGACCACAAGCGCTCTCGCGCCCTGCAGCTCAGCGATCGGTTCATATTTGATCGGCTTATTGGCCAGACGGAGAGTCAGCGTAACCGTAAATCTGGAGCCCTTACCCTCCTCGCTCTCCACGTCGATCGTACCGCCCATCATCTCAACGATATTCTTTGTGATCGCCATGCCAAGGCCGGTGCCCTGAATCCCACTCACCGTGGCCGACTGCTCTCTTGAAAAGGTGTCAAACACATGGCCTATAAACGCAGGCGATATTCCGATGCCGGTGTCCTTGATGGAAAATTCGTAGGTGGCATATCCGCTCGTCTGGCAGGGCTTTTCCACAAGATGGATGATGATATCTCCGCCCACAGGTGTGAACTTGATGGCATTGCCCACAATATTAATGAGAATCTGATTCAGCCGCAGCTTGTCCGTTATGACGTCCTCGTGCTGCACATCCTGCGTGTCAATATAAAGATTCTGCTGCTTGGAGTTGATCAGTCTCTGAATCATGGTCCGCAGGTCGTGGAGAAGATCCGGCATATGCACGGGCTTCTCATCCAGCTTTACGCTGCCGCTTTCAATGCGGCTCATGTCCAGAATATCATTGATGAGGCTCAGCAGGTGGGTGCTTGACGTGCTGATCTTCGCAAGATAATCCTGCACCTGCTCGGTATGATCCAGATGCGTCTGCGCAAGCGCGGTAAAGCCGACGATCGCATTCATGGGCGTGCGGATATCGTGGGACATGCTGTTGAGGAACATGGTCTTTGCCTTGTTCGCCTGCTGCGCGGCAGCGAGCGCAAGGGCCAGCTGATCCTGCTGCTCACGCAGCTCCTCGTCCTTTTCCATCTCCGCCTCTAACGCAGCCTCTACCTTTTTCTCTTCCTCTTTCAAATCCTCGTTTGCCTGCTCCAGCCGCTTCTGTGCTGCAAGCAGATCCTGACGCCCACAAAAAACGCAACCAGCGCTGAGAAGGTCTGCGCGTAGGTCTGGAGGGACAGGCCGAAATTCATGTATTCGTATGCGGTCGCTCCGGCCATCAGGACAAAATAGGACCAGCCTAAAAACTTCAAATTCCTGCTGAATTGATCGTGATATGCAACAAGCAGCCAAAGCACAACGAGCAGGGCGGCGATGGGCGCAATATGCGTCAGCTGATAGTAAGCTCCCCTGCTGTACCCGTTGCCGCTGTCAAAGGAGTAAAACCATCCGAAATGCAGATTTAAGGTCAATGCGCTTATCGCGGCAGCCTCGACCATCCAATAGGTTTTCAGCACAATGCCCGGCTTCTCATCATCGCTTCTGACCAGATTCCACAGGAAGATGGAGAAAACCAGAGAGACCAGATCGTTCGAAACAAAGGTAATATAGTTGCTGGCCCTTGTGATGATCCCCCACAAAAGGCCGGGCACCCCGTCAAACGCCCAGGAGACCGCATCACTCAGAAGTCTGGTGATGCACACGATCATGAGGAGCTTCGTCACCTTTTTCTGCTTCAGTTCATTTCTGAACAGATACATGATCACACCGAATATCAGGGTATCCCAGATTTCGCTTGCTGCAAGCTGCACACTTTACATTTCGCTTTCCTTCCCGCCATACAATACCGCATGGCAAAAAACATGGGCGCTCACGCTTTCGGTCAAAACAGCATAAGCTCCCATGTTTTGTATACCTATTCTATTCTTATTTATCATACTCCACTCCATTGCGGAATACAAGGAGAAAAATACAATATTCCGCAGCAGCCGGGGCTGCGGCGCAGGGCACGGAATATTTTTCTTTACAGCCGCGGGTCCGGTTTCTATAATTGTGTACAGAGAATAGGCCGCGCAGCATGGCGCGGAGCAGAAATAGAAAAGGAGAGCGCATACTATGCCCTGTACAACTGTGCTGGCCGGCAGGCTGGCGACGAATGACCGTTCGACCACGATCGCCCGAACGGACGATGGACACTTTGATGAAAAGCGGATGATCGTGGTCAATCCCGAGGAGCAGCCCAAAATCTATAAGAGCGTGGAATCCCATGTGGAAATTGAATTGCCGGACAATCCCATGCGCTACACGTCCTGCCCCAGCGTGGACCCAAAGCGCGGCATCTGGGCCGCGACCGGCATCAACGCCGCAAATGTCGGCATGACCGCAACGGAAACCATAACCTCGAACCCCCGCGTGCTTGCGGCTGACCCGCTGGTCGAGCTGTGCGAGGCGAAGGGCGGTGAAGAAGAACGCTGCGGTGGTATCGGTGAAGAGGACATCGTCGTCCTCGTGCTGCCCTACATCCGCTCCGCGCGGGAGGGTGTGACGCGTCTCGGCGCGCTTTTGGAGCAATACGGCACCTACGAGTCCAACGGCATCGCGTTTAATGACGAAAACGAGGTCTGGTGGCTGGAAACCATCGGCGGACATCACTGGATCGCAAAGAAAATCCCAGAGGACCGCGTCGTCATCAACCCGAACCAGTTCGGCATGGACTCATTTGATCTGGAGGACGCCTTCGGCGCGCAGGATTCGCACCTCTGCTCGACGGATCTGAGGGAGTTCATCGCAGACTACCATCTGGACCTGAACCAGAACGGCAGGTTCAACCCGAGAGATATCTTCGGCTCACACCGCGACATGGACCATATCTACAACACCCCGCGCGCATGGTTCATGGGCCGTTTTCTCGCACCGCACACCTACCGCTGGGACGGCGAAAACGCGGACTTCACGCCCGAGAGCGACGATATCCCATGGTCCTATGTGCCGGAACGCAGGGTTGCCGTCGAGGATATCCAGTACCTGCTCTCCTCCCACTATCAGGGCACGCCCTACGATCCCTATGCCAACCGCAGCGCAGGAAAAGGCAGCGTCTACCGCCCCATCGGCATCAACCGCACCGGCGTGACAACGATCTGCCAGATCCGCAGCGACGTACCAGACGAGATCAAGGGCATCGAATGGGTGTGCTTTGGCTCCACGACATTTTCCGCGTGGGTGCCGGTCTACACGAACGTCTCGAAGATGCCGGACTATCTCAGTCATGTGACGCTTAATGCCGAGACAGATAACCTCTACTGGGTCAGCCGTTTTGTCGGCGTACTGGCCGACCAGTGCTACGGCTCCTGCATCCAGAACATCTGGGGCTATCAGGACGCTGTGAATATCCGCGGTCGTCGGATCATCCTCAAGTATGATAAGCTCATGCAGGAGAGCGGCAGCTTCACGCTTACCGAGCAGGCAAACGACGAGCTCTGCGCGATGGCGCGTGAGGAGAGCACACAGATCCTCAACAAGGTTCTGCGCACCGCCAGCGAGCAGATGAAAAACGGCTTCAGCTTCGCCGACACCTGTGTGAATCAGTAACAGGTGTTAAGCAGCGCTGCATCATCCTGTCCGCCGCTCCGCCCGCATGGCGGGGCCAAAGCAGCTGCCGGGCTTAAAATAAAAACCCTGCAAGCCTTACGGCTTGCAGGGTTTTGGCGCAGCGGGAGGGATTCGAACCCTCGTGAGGTTTCCCTCAAACTGATTTCGAGTCAGCCCCGTTATGACCACT
>CAKTOJ010000040.1 GCA_934589665.1 uncultured Oscillospiraceae bacterium
CCCATACGCTGCATCATCTCGTTCACCTGCGGCAAGCCAAGATTTTTGGCGCACTTAAGACACAAGCCCTCGTTGATATTCTTTCCGTTCTCCGTGCGTGTGATGAACACAACGGCAACATTCTTTTTACATCTGGAACAAAGCTGTGGCTGCATAATGGGAAACCTCCGTTACGTGAGAGATGCGATGATAGATCGCGGGGTATTGTTCATAAACCATGCGAGCAGATGCGTGCCCGCTTCATGATCCATGAACCACGTCACGCCGAAGCGCGGCGCAAGGAATATGATAAGGAACAGGAGCAGCGCCCCCTCGACAAGCGAGAGTGCCGCGCCGCCGAGCATATTGATCTGAAGCAGCACCGGAAGCGCGCAAAGCTCGTCGAGCGCGCGGGTAAGCAGCCGGAGCAGCAGCATCAATGCGAGGAATGAGAGCAGAAACACGACCGCCTTCACGATTGTTTTCACCAGCAGATACGCTGCCTGCTCCGCCGCCGAGCGGAGCGAGTCGTTCACACCGTCGGCCACGCTGCCGATGGCGTCGTCCGACACGCCGAAGCGCTTGAGCTTTTCCGCCGCAGCGTCGAGCAGTCCGCTCACGCTCTCCGGCAGCAGCCCGTCGCTCTCCGTACCGTCTGCCGGCAGCTGTGTGTCCGCACCGGTCTCCGGCGCTTCCGCTCCGTTCGTGACGGCCTGCTCAAACTGCGAGATCACCTTTTCCTCCACACGCGGAAAAACCAGATCCGTCACCGGCCCGACCAGCATTGCCGTCAGTATCGCCGCGCCAGCCAGCGCAAGTACGACGCTCACAAGCTCCATCAGGCTCCGGATCAGGCCCTTGCGCGCGCCGCGCAGGGCAAATACCGCCAGCACAGCGGCAAGCACCAGATCAATGACAATTGTATTATCCATGCTTTTCACTTCCCTTTCAAGTGAAAATATCTTCTATTTCCGGCGAATTACGGCACATACAGCCAGCCCTCTGAGCTGCCGAGCAGCACCGCCGTGCCGTCTGTACGCATGCACACGCCGCGCGCATACTGCGTATCGTCAAGCACCGCGTACTCCTCAAGCTCCGCGGTGTAGATTACCAGCTCGTCGCTGTATAGCACGGCAAGGTACTTTCCCGCTGCCGAAATGTCGAGCACATCACGCTGGGTGTCAAGCGACGCGATGCGGTTGCCCTCCGGGCCGACGGTGACGATCTTGCCCGCGCTGCCGGAGCGGTAGCGCGAGAGCACAAGCGCACCGAAGCCGGAGCCGGAGAGCGTGCTGCCGCGCAGATACGGGTAGGCGTAATCGTAGGAACCAGCGATCGAGCCATCGCCGCTGAGCGCGACAAAGCGATCATCCGTCACCGCCACAAGTGTACCGCCGAGACTGCTGAGCTCATAGAGCAGCGTCTCGTTCAGCTCGCAGGAGGAAACCGGCGTCTCCTGATCGAGCGCAAAGCGCTCGATCGTGCTCAGAAACGAGCCGTCCTCCTCCCCCAGCATCACTACGGCGGCATGCCGCCCGTCACGCTCGACGCAGGCGTCGAGCATGTAGTGATTGGAGGAATTGAAGGTGAAGCTGCGCTCACCGGAGGCACTGTAGACCGACACAGCGGATTTATAGCCGCTCTTGTCCGTCACGAGCGCAAGCAGATCGGAGCTGTTGAGCTTTGCCGAAATCACGCCGCTTCCCGTCTCTGCGCTCATGTCACGCACGAGCCCCTTTTCCCCGAGAATATAGAGCGATGTGCCGCCGACGCTGTAGACCGCGGCGGTCTTTCCGCCGACGGCAATGGCGGGAGAATCCAGCTTGACCTCCTGCGCGTAGACCACCGTGCCGTCGCTGGCCAGCACGCTCATGCGCGTGGTGGAGACGACAATCAGCCGCTCGCCGAGCAGCGCATAGCGGTTCGTGCGGTCATTATCATAGACGTATGTATTCCCGCCCTCCGCGTCGGACTTATTGTAGTTGAGCGCGCGGCGCAGACTGTCGAAATTGGAAAGATCCAGATAGGCCGCGGCCATCACCGCCAGCAGCACCACAGCGAGCGTCAGTCCCAGCACAAGAATCCGGTGAAGTGTGCCGTGCCGCTTCGGCGCGGCGCGCCGTTCCTGAAAATCCTCGCGGGTGAGGTTTTCCCTGTCAGTCATTGAGCCGTTCATCCTCATACCAAAGTCTTGTCATGTACAGCCCTCCCGGCGGCACCGTGGGGCCGGCGAGCGTGCGGTCGCCGGAGTCGAGTATTCTGGGGATATCTTCCGGCGTGAGCTTGCCCTCGGCGGCGTAGAGCACCGTTCCGGTGATGGCGCGCACCATGTTGTAAAGAAAGCCGTTCGCGCAGACCTTGAGCTCAAGCAGCTCGCTGCTGCGCGTGACGCGGCAGTAGTACACCGTGCGCACGGTGGTTTTTGTCTCCGTGCCGACCGAGCGCACAGCGCGGAAGTCGTGCGTTCCCTCAAAAGCCCGCGCCGCAGCGTCCATCACGACCTCGTCCAGCTTTTTGGGGTAGAAGTACGCGCGATTGACATAAAACGGATTCTTGATGCGCGAATTATAGATGCGGTAGGTGTACTCCTTTTTCAGGCACGAGCCGATGGCGTTGAAATCGTCCGCCACCTCGACCGCCTCACGCACCACGATGTCCTCGGGCGTGTGAGTGTTGACGGCAAAGGGCAGGCGCTCGATGGGGATGCGCGAGGATGTGCGGAAGTTTGCCACGTAGCGCTCGGCGTGGACGCCCGCATCCGTGCGTCCCACGCCGGTGAGCTTCACCTTCTCGCCGCAGATCATCGAAAGGCCGCGCTGGAGCGTCTCCTGCACGCTCGCCTCTGTGCGCTGCATCTGCCAGCCGTGGTAGGCCGTGCCGTTATACATCAATTTTAGCGCAATGTTTCGCATGATATATGTCCTTTTTTTGAACTTCAGGAAAACTTTTTCAGAAGAAACATCCCGGCGCACAGCACACCGTAGAACGCAAGCACCAGATAGTCGCGCGTTTCATAGCGCAGAACGTGGAGCTTGGTGCGTCCCTCGCCGCCGTGGTAGCAGCGGCACTCCATCGCCGTCGCAAGCTCATCCGCGCGGCGGAAGGCACTGACAAACAGCGGCACAAGCAGGGGGATAAGCGCCTTGGCGCGCTGGATCAGGCTGCCGGATTCAAAATCCGCGCCGCGTGCCTTCTGCGCCGACATGATCTTGTCCGTCTCCTCAATGAGTGTGGGAATAAAGCGCAGGGCAATGGACATCATCATCGCCAGCTCATGCACCGGCACGCCGATCTTCTTGAGTGGGCCGAGCAGGCTCTCCAGTCCGTCCGTCAGACGGATGGGACTGGTCGTATAGGTCAAAAGGAACGTCCCCATGATAAGCAGCGTGATGCGCAGGATCATGGCGATGGCCGTGATGATGCCTTCACGCGTGATGTGGAAGATGCCGAACTGCACCAGCACCGTGCCGGGCGTATAGAAGAGATTGAGCACTGCCGTGAATACGATAATGATCATCACGGGTTTGAGGCCGCGGAAAAGCGCCCGCGCGCCCACCTTGGAGACGCGCACCGCAACGATCAGCGAAAGGATCACGAGCGCGTAGGCGAGCACGCCCTTTGCCGCGAAGATCGCAATGATATAAAGAACTGTGGCGAGCAGCTTCGTGCGCGGGTCAAGGCGGTGAGCCAGCGTGTCGCCGGGGAAATACTGGCCGAGCGTGATATCCTTCAGCATGTGGCCCCTCCCTTCCGCCGCGCAAGAAGGGCGGACTTGAGCTCTTCGACGGTGTAGACCGCCGTGTCGATATCCATGCCGCGCGCCTTGAGCGCCATGGCGACGCGTGTGACCTGCGGCACGTCCAGTCCCGCCCTGACCAACTCGTCCGCACGGGCAAAGACCTCGCGCGGCGTACCGCTCATGAGCACATGGCTGTCGGAGAGCACCGCGATGCGGTCGACATTCCGCGCGATCTCGTCCATCGAGTGACTGACGAGCACAACCGTGTTGCCGCGCTCCTTGTGGTAGGCGCGGATATGCGCAAGCAGCTCCTCCCGGCCCTGCGGGTCAAGACCGGCGCTCGGCTCGTCGAGCACAAGCACCTCCGGCTCCATGGCGATCACGCCCGCGATGGCCACGCGGCGCTTCTGCCCGCCAGAGAGCGCGAAGGGAGATTTTTGCAGCAGCTCCTCGCTCAAGCCCGCGAAGCGCGCCGCGTCGTGCACGCGCCGGTCGATCTCCTCTGCCGTCAGGCCCATGTTGCCGGGACCGAAGGCGATGTCCTTATAGACAGTTTCCTCAAAAAGCTGGTACTCCGGGTACTGGAACACCAGTCCCACGCGGAAGCGCACATCGCGGATCTTCTTCGGCTCGGCCCAGATGTCCTTTCCATCGAGCAGGACGCGGCCCTCCGTCGGCTTCAAAAGTCCGTTGAGATGCTGAATGAGCGTCGACTTTCCGCTGCCCGTGTGGCCGATGAGACCAAGGAACTCGCCCCGGTAAATGTCAAGCGACAGGTTTTCCACCGCGCTGCGGCGGAAGGGCGTTCCCTCGCCGTAGGTGTGCGTTAAATTTTCAATACAAATGATCTCGTCCAAGTCGTTTATCCTCTTTTTCGCCGTTATCCAAACTGCTTCATCAATGCGTCGGCGCACTCGTCGACGGTCAGCGCCGTAAGCGGAAGGTCACAGCCCTCCGCACGCAGCTCATACAAAAGCTCCACCGTGTCCGGTACGGTCAGCCCCATGGACTTGAGCCGTTCGACCTCGGTGAACACCTCGCGGGGCGTTCCGTCCATGGCGACCGTGCCGTCGTTCATCACGATCACGCGGTCGGCATGCTCGGCTTCGTTCATGTGGTGCGTGATGAGCACAACCGTGATGCCCTCGTCGCGCCCCAGCCGCTCAATGGTCGATATGACCTCGCTGCGTCCGATGGGGTCGAGCATGGCGGTCGCCTCGTCGAGCACGATGCACTGCGGATGCATCGCCAGCACGCCGGCGATGGCAATACGCTGCTTTTGCCCGCCGGAGAGCAGATGCGGCGCATGGCGCGCAAATTTCTCCATGCCGACGGTGCGCAGCGCATCGTCCACACGCCGCCGGATCTCGTCCGTCGGCACGCCGAGGTTTTCCGGCGCAAAGGCCACATCTTCCTCCACCACGGTGGCGACGATCTGGTTATCGGGGTTCTGGAACACCATGCCCACGCGGCGGCGGATCTCCAGCAGCACGCTCTCGTCCGCCGTGTCCATTCCTTCAACATACACCTTTCCGCCCGACGGCAGAAGCACGGCGTTGAAGGTTTTGGCCAGCGTGGACTTTCCGCTTCCGTTGTGGCCGAGAATAACAGTGAAGCTGCCGCGCTCAATGGTGAGCGTTACGCCGCGCAGAGCCAGCGTGGGCTGCGCGCCCTCCTCGCCCGCCGGGTAGGAATACGTCAGGTTTTCAGTTTGCAGCATGGTTGACATAATTTTTCTCCATTGATCGGTTTTCTACTTCTCACTCGCTCTGCCAACGGCCGGTCGCGCCGCAGGGCAGTGCAAGGCCGGTCTCCGTGACCGAAAGGCCCAGCTCGTCCCACGTCACCCGGCCGCCGTACTTCTCCGCAACGAGCAGATGCAGGATATAGCCGAGCACCGAGGGTGCAAGGCCCGTTGTGTAGGAATTGATGATCACAAACAGCGGCTTGTCGCTGAGCACCTGTGCGCAGAGCTTGACGAAGGGGAATAGGTTGTCCTCCAGCTTCCACACCTCGCCGCCGGGGCCGCGGCCGTAGCTCGGCGGGTCCATAATGATCGCATCGTAGGTCTTTCCGCGGCGGATCTCCCGCTCGACGAACTTCGCACAGTCGTCCACGATCCAGCGGATCGGCGCGTCGGCAAGGCCGCTGGCCTTCGCATTCTCTTTCGCCCACGCGACCATGCCCTTCGCCGCGTCGACGTGGCACACGCTCGCGCCGCTCTTGGCGCAGGCAACGCTCGCCGCGCCCGTGTAGGCAAACAGGTTCAGCACGCGGATCGGGCGACCCGCGTTTTCAATCTTTTCGCGTGCAAAGTCCCAGTTCACCGCCTGTTCGGGGAAGAGGCCCGTGTGCTTGAAGTTCATGGGCTTGCACTGGAACGTCAGATCGCGGTAGTGCATCTGCCACTGCTCAGGCAAACGCTCCTTGTCCCAATGTCCGCCGCCCGAGGAGGAGCGGTGATAGCGCCCCTGTGCGTTCTTCCAGCCCCGGTTCGCGTGCGGCGTCTCCCAGATGGCCTGCGGATCGGGGCGCACCAGAATCTGTCTGTCCCAGCGCTCCAGCTTTTCACCGCCGCCGCAGTCGAGCAGCTCGTAATCCTTCCATCCGTCCGCGATCCACATAGGTCTATCTCCTTTTGGCGCAAAGCGCCGCATATTAAATCAATGTATTATACTATAGCGTCCCGCTGTTCGTCAATCAGAAAAAGAAGCATTGTCAAAGCGTTCGGGCTATGATAGACTTTACTTTACCATTTCAGGGAGAGAGATGATTTTTCTATGGAAAAAATACTGCTTCATTCCTGCTGCGCGCCATGCTCGGTCTATTGTGTGGACACGCTGCGCAGCGAGGGGATCGAGCCGGTGTCGCTGTGGTTCAACCCGAACATTCATCCGTGGACGGAGTACGATATGCGCCGCTCGACGCTGCTCGAGTATGGCGGGCGCGAGCATGTCGAGGTTCATATTCTCGAGGACTACGGTCTGCGTGATTTTGTCCGCGCCGTCGCCGCGGACATCGACCATCGATGCGCTCACTGCTACACCATTCGTCTCGGCACGGCGGCCAAGTACGCGAGCGAGCATGGGTACGAAGCCTTCACCTCGTCGCTGCTCATCTCGCCCTATCAGAACCACGAGCTTTTGAAGGCCGTGGGCGAGACGATGGGACAGAAATATGGCGTGGCGTTCCTTTACCGAGACTTCCGCCCCGGCTTCCGCGAGGGACAGGCCAGGGCGCGCGAAATGGGCCTTTACATGCAGAAATACTGCGGCTGCATCTTCTCGGAGGAGGACCGCTACGAAAAAAAGATCGGCCGGGCAAAGCAGCGCTTTGCCGAGGAGTGAGTAAAGTTCAAGTAAAAGGAGGATGCAAACCATGAAACGACTGCTTTCCGCTTTTCTTGCAGTGCTGGCGCTTCTCGCCCTCGCGGGCTGCGGCGCGCAGCCGGACACCCCTGAAGAGCCGGATATTCCGCCAGCGGACGCAGAAGCCTATCTCACGGACGCGGACGTGCCGCTGGACGAGCGGGCGCTCACGCGCGCCGCGCCGGACTTTCTCGACGCACAGCAGCAGCTGCTCTACCGGCAAACCGCCGCGCTCTACGACGCCATGTTCGGCGGCGAGACGACCGGCATCGACACCGATTTTCCCGCGCCGACCGGTGCATCGGACGAGCACGGCACCTACACGCCTGACGATTCCGAATACGCCTACATCGGCTCCGAGGGCCGCTATCAGGACTGGGCTGACTTTGACCGCGTGGTACACGGCGTATTCACCGAGCGCCTTTGGTCAGAACTCAATGCTCTCCCCGTCTACGTCGAGCATGACGGGCAGCTCTACATTCTCGACGCCTCCTACGGCGGCCAATACTACAACGACAGCTTCCCCGATGAATTCGCTTTGACCGCGCAGACGGATGAGCGCATCGAGTTCACAGTGACGGCGCACTATTCCTACCCTTACCCGCGTCAGGGTGAGAGCTATGAAGCGCGCGACGAGCGGATAAAAACGAGCTATGAGTTCACGCTCACCTTCCCCGTCGTTCTGCTCCGCACGGATGCAGGCTGGCGCTTTGATGTGTTCTGTACCGGCACGGCCGCTGAGATGCACTGTCCCGACGCCGTGTTCGATGGCGTCACGGAGACAGATTTCTACGGAGATTCTTACAGCGCCGGCGTATAAGCGCGGCATTCCCCCCATACAGTCAAAAGGAGCCTGACGGTGTCTGCCGTCAGGCTCCTTCTTCGTCTTCTACCCGTCACAGGCAAAGTGCATCGTGCACAGCGCACAGCGCCGCATCCGCGTCCTCCGCACGCACGAGCAGCGTCACGCGCTGCTCGCCCTCCTCGATGCCGAGCACCGTGCCCACCGTACTCTCGACTCCCGTGACCGCCGCACGAATCGCCGCAAGCGATGGGAGCGACGTTCCAATGGCCGTCACGCGCACCGCTTCTCCCCCGACGCCGTGGCTGCGCGTCACACCGGTCACACCGCCGCAGTCCGCCTCCGGCACAATGCGCGTGCCGATGCTCTCCGGCTCACACGAGCGCACCTCCAGCACTGTGCCGTAACGTGCCGCCAGCGCGACCGAGCGGTCATGGAGCACCTGAGCGCCGCAGGCGGCCAGACGCAGCATGTGGTCGTAGGAAACGCTTTCGAGCCGCCGCGCGGTCGGGCACACGCGCGGATCGGTGGTATACACGCCGTCGACGTCGGTGTAGATGACGCAGCGCTCCGCGCTGAGGAAAGCCGCCAGCGCCACAGCGCTCGTATCGCTGCCGCCGCGCCCGAGCGTGGTCACGTCCCCCGCCTCATCTACGCCCTGAAAGCCCGCCGCGAGCACAACTCTGCCCGCCGCAAGCTCGCGGCGGATGCGCTCCGCGCCCACAGCCGTGACGCTCGCTCCGCCGTGCACGCCGTCGGTCAGGATCGGCGCCTGCCAGCCTGAGAGCGATACCGCCGGGACACCGAGCGTGTGGAGCGCGATCGCGCCGAGGGCAGTGCTGGCCGTTTCACCGGTGGCAAGGAGCGCGTCGAGCTCACGTGGCGGCGCGTCATCCGTCAGCTCACGGGCACGTGCAAGCAGTTCATCTGTCGTGTCGCCCTGTGCGCTGAGCACGGCGACAACCTCGTCTCCCGCCTCCCACGCGCGTTTGACGATCTCCATGGCGCGCAGCAGGTGCGTGCGGTCGCGCACACTGCTGCCGCCGAATTTTTGTACAATCAGGCTCATGTCAGATCCCTTCTCCAACTGCAAAAAAATGGATCGGCAAACCGCAAAGCAGTCTGCTGATCCATTGTATGCCATAGAATAGAGAGGGGTTCAGCCCGCGAGGATCTCAAACTTCACCACGCCCGCCGTCTCCGCGGCGCAGGCGATAAGCTCTTCGAGCGATTCACGCATGTCGCTCGTCTCCGCCGAGATGGTCACTGCGGCGCAGCCGTTGGTCGGGATGCTCTGGTTGATGGTAAGTATATTCGCGCCGGAACCGGCAAAAATAGAAAGGACATTGCTCAACACGCCCGGATTATCCTTGAGCAGGGCATAGAACGTGATAATGCGGCCAGTTTTCATGTCATTGAAGGGCTGAACACTGTCGCGGTACTTATAAAACGCGCTGCGGCTGATGCCGACCTGCCGCGCGGCCTCGCCCGCCGTGGACACCTCGCCCGCATGGAGCATCCGCTTGGCCTCGGCCACCTTCAGGAAAATTTCCGGCAGCGCATCCGCTGCGACCAGATAAAACTTCGTTTTTGCGCCCATTGTTGTTCACACTCCATGGTCAAATGTCTTTTGTTGATGATTGCGGATTGTATCATAATTTTGTACGGATGGCAACCGCTTTTTTCACCATATCCGTACCGCATAAGGAGGCGTCGGCTTGCATTCTGCACAAAAAAAGGAATTTCTCATCACTTTCGCCTATGCTGCATCGCTTCTCGCGCTTGCCTACCTCTTCTTCCGCTACCTGTTCTGGTGGCTCCTGCCCTTTTTTCTTGCCATCGCCGCCGCGGCCGCGATGGAGCCCGCCGTTCGGTTTTTGCAGCGCCGCTTTCATTTTCAGCGCGGCTTTTCCGCCGCGGTGCTGACGCTCTTTCTGCTCTTCCTGCTCGGCGGTCTGCTCTCGCTGCTCCTCTCTTCTCTTTTTTCCGAGGCTGAAAGCTTTCTCACGTTAGCTCCCCGCGCACTGGGCACGCTGCCGGAATACACCGCACAGCTGACCGCGCGGCTTGAGGCCTACTGCGCGCTCTGTCCCGAGTGGCTCCAGACATTTTTCGCCGGGCAGCTTGCCGAGCTCTCCGTTCGGCTCAGCGAGATCCTCAGTGCTCTGCTCGGCCGGCTTTTGAGCGCGCTGGCGGCGCTGGCCGCCTCTCTGCCGCGCTTTCTGCTCGCAGGCGCTACAACAGTGCTGGCCGTCTTTTTCCTCTCGTCCTCTTACCCCGCACTGCGCGCCGCTGCGCGGGAGCGCCTGCCGCATGAGGCGCGGGAGCGCTTGCTGCTCTGGCGTGGCTGTCTCACCCGCTCAATCGGCCGATGGCTGCGCGCGCAGGCGGCATTGTGCTTTTTGACGTTCTGCCAGCTTCTCCTCGGCTTCTTTCTTCTGCGTGAGCGCTATGCGCTGCTCGCCGCCTTTCTCGTCACCCTTGTCGACGCGCTGCCGGTATTCGGCACGGGAACCGTGCTCATTCCGTGGGCGCTCGTCAAGCTTCTCTCCGGCAATGTACCGCGCGCAGCCGCGCTGCTCGCGCTCTACCTCTGCACGCTCACCGTGCGCAACATCATGGAGCCGCGCCTGATGGCCGCGCAGGCCGGTCTGCCGCCTATCGCGTCGCTCGCCGCCATGTACCTCGGCTTTTGCAGCTTCGGCGTAGCGGGGATGATCCTCTTTCCCTTTCTCCTTCTGCTCATCTCCCAACTCCGGCATGCAAAAAAGGAAGGCTCAGTCTGAGCCTTCCTTTTTCATTTCTTATGCCGCATTGCTCAGCAGCCAGTCGAGGAACGCCGCATTTTCCGCCGTTCCGCCCGACCGCTTCTCCTCCGCGGCCGGCGCGTCGCCCGGTGCATCGGGATCGGACGGCTGCTCAGGATCGGTGGGCACCCAGGTACCGTTTTCATCGAAATAGCCGTTATCCGGCTGCTCCGGTTCGGTGTACCGGTGCACATCACAGGTGCCGCGCATCGTCAGATCCACCAGCACGTTCTCGCTGTCGTTTGCCGTGATGGCGTTGCCCTCGGGAATGACAAAGCCCGGATCTGCCGCCTTCATGGCCGCATATTCATCCTGCTGGCTTGCACTCAAGGGGGTGAGCAGGATGCTGCGCTCGTAGCCCCAGCCGTTCGTCAGGTTCTCCGTCGTGAAGTCAATCGCGTTGACCGTCTTTACGCTCTCCGTCGGGCAGTATTCACCGGCAAGCTTGCCGCTCTCCGTGCAGATATTGATGTGCACATGACCGTCGCATGTGAGTGAGGGGGCATAGTCCTTGTCCACCCACACGGTCTGCACATCCTGACACAGCGGGCCCTGCAAAAGGCCGGTGCGCGTGCAGGCCGTCACCTGCACCATGTTGTTCGGCGTGCCGGTGAAATCCTTGTTCGGCAGATTCTCGTGAACCTTGCTCATCACCAGCTTCCACAGGTTCGCCGCCGGGTTGCCGGAGGCGGAAATGCGGGCGTTGTGATCGTAGCCGATCCACACCGCCGCCGTATAATACGGCGTGTAGCCGACAAAATAACGGTCGTAGTTGTTGCTGGTCGTACCGGTCTTGCCGGCGATGGTCATGCCAGAGAAGGCCGCACCCGTGCCGGTGCCGCTGCGCACGACATTTTTAAGCAGCTCGTTGATCGTATAGGCGGTGGACTCCTTCATCGCGGGCCACGACTCCTGCTTGTTCTCCAGCACGAGATTGCCGTTGTTGTCGCGCACCTCGATGTACGTGCGCGGCTTGGTGTACACGCCGTCGTTGGCAAAGGCGGAATAGGCCGCCGCCATCTCCACCGTATTCACGCCGCGCGTCAGGCCGCCGAGACCGAGCGCGGCGGAGTTGACGTCGTCGTTGACAAGCGTTGTAAAGCCGAGCTTCTGCGTCATAAACTCATAAGAGGCCGAAGCGCCGAGCTTTTCAAGCACGCGCACCGCCGCCGTGTTGGTAGACACACGCAGCGCTTCGCGCAGCGTAATGAGTCCCTTGTAGCCGGAATACGAGTTTTTCGGCCAGCCCTTTTCTGTGCCGGCGTCGTTTTCCATCATACGCACCGGATAGTCGTCGACCACCGTCGCGGTATTGATCGTTCCGTTATCAAGCGCGGGCGCATAGGCCGCGATCGGCTTGATGGCGCTGCCGCACGGGCGGGAGGCCGTGGCGTAGTTGAAGAGGAAGCGGCCCTCGCGCTCGCCGATGCGTCCGGCCATAGCGACGATGTTGCCCGTCTCGTTGTCGATCACCGTCATGCCCGACTGGAGCTGCTCGCCCTTGGCCGAGGTGTAGGGCAGATTGCTCTGGTCGCCGTAAACCTTTTCAACCAGCTCCTGCATTTCAGGATCAACGGTCGCGTAGATCCGGTAGCCGCCGGTGTAGAGCAGCTTCTGCGCCGCATCGACCGAATAGCTCTTTTCCGTATGCAGCGCATCGACCACATCGAGAAACACCTGCTCAACAAAGTAAGAGTCGTACGCCTCCGTGACCGTTTCGACCGGCGTATCACTGCCGTTGTCGGAGGCAACATAGTCGCTGTCCCAGACAAAGACGAGTTTTTCATTCATTGCCTGCTCATACGCCGCGTCATCGAGATAGCCGAGCTCATGCATCTTGCCGAGGACGGTCTCTTGACGCTCCTTATTCTTCTCGCGGTAGGTCTTGCCGCTGTTGAGCGTGCCCTGACGCGACGGATCGTAGAGCGAGGGATACTGCGTGATGCCGACGATGGCCGCACCCTCGGCCACGTCCAGCTCGCTGGCGTGCTTGCCGAAGTAGTTCTCCGCCGCAGCCTCAATGCCGTAGGACTTGTTGCCGAAGTAGACGATGTTGAGATACATCGTCAATATCTCTTCGCGCGAATAGTTCTTGGCAAAGCGCAGCGCCTGAAAGATCTCGGTAATCTTGCGTTTGATGGTCGGCTCGTTATTGCCCGTCAGGTTTTTAATAACCTGCTGGGTGATGGTCGAGCCGCCGCGCTGGTTCCCGCCGCCGGTGAGCATGGTGAACACGGCCTTACCGGTTGACTTCCAGTCCACGCCGTGGTGCTGGAAGAAGCGCTCGTCCTCAATGGACACCAGCGCCTGCCAGACATGATCCGGGATGTCGGAATATTCGATGCTCGTCCGGTCCTCCGAGCCGTGGATCTTCGTCAGCTCCACCCACTCGCCCGTCGTCTTGTCCTGATAGTAGACCACAGAGCTCTGATTGAGCGTATAGGCGCTCGCGTCGATATCGAGCAACGGCTCGAGCGTCGTATGGACGTACTTCATGAAAATGCCGAAAAACATCAGCGACGTCACAATGCCGATGGCAAGGACCGTGCCGGCGATTTTGAGCACCGTATATCCGGCGCTTCTCCTTTTGTTCTTTCTGTGAGGCGCATGAGTGCTCTCGCGTCGTTCTTCCATGATGCGCCACCTCCTTTTGAGAATTGAAAAAGCGGCTGGCCGCTCCGTATCCGTTTGTTTCCTATAGCAATAGATAGTTTATTGTAATACAAAACCCGCAGGATGTCAAACTTGCATTGTGCGCGAAAATGCGCTATACTGCCTGTATCGCAAATCTTAAACTTTGGAGGAGGACACCCCCATGAGCGAAGAATACGGCCCGAATTTCGTCACGCTGACGGACGAGGAGGGCAACGACAT
>CAKTOJ010000041.1 GCA_934589665.1 uncultured Oscillospiraceae bacterium
TCTGCATCTGCGACGAGCACAAGCCCGTGTGCGTCGCGGGCGTGATGGGCGGCGCGAACAGCGAGATCGTCGGCGACACGGCGATGGTGCTTTTTGAGAGCGCGAACTTCAACGGCGTGTCCGTCCGCCGCACAGCGGCGGCACTCGGCATGCGCACGGACGCCTCCGCGCGCTACGAAAAGGGCCTTGACCCGATGAACACGATGAAGGCCGTTCAGCGCGCCTGCGAGCTCGTTGAGCTGCTCGGCTGCGGCGAGGTCGTGGACGGTGTGATGGACGTCATCGCGCGGGATAAGGCTCCCACCATCGTCAAGCTCGAGCCGGAGAAGATCAATGCGCTCCTCGGTACCGACCTGCCCGAGAGCCTGATGCGTGAAATTCTGCTCTCCCTCGGCTTCGAGCTTAACGGAGACGACATCCTTGTCCCCAGCTGGCGCGGCGACGTTGAGCACTACAGCGATATCGCCGAGGAGGTAGCCCGCTTCTACGGCTACAATAATATTCCCTGCACGCTCATGCGCGGCGAGACGCCGCGCGGCGGATTTTCGGAGCAGCAGCTCTTTGACCGTGCGTTGGGCGAAACCTGCCGCACGCTCGGCTACGACGAGATCATCACCTACTCGTTCATCAGCCCGTCGTATTACGATAAGATCCGCATGCCGGAGGATTCTCCGCTGCGCAAGTCCCTGAAGATCCTCAACCCGCTGGGCGAGGACACCTCCATCATGCGCACGACGATCCTTCCCTCCATGCTGGAGATCATTACCCGCAACTATAACTTCCGCAACAAGGCGGTCCGACTCTACGAGCTCGGCAAGATCTACCTCCCGCGTGAGGACGGTCTGGCCGACGAGCCGAAGATCCTTTCCCTCGGCGCTTATGGCGATGGTATGGACTTCTTCACGCTCAAGGGCGGCATCGAGGCGGTCCTGCGTGCCTGCCGTATTCAGAATGTGCGTTTTGAGGCCTGTGCGGACAACGCGTCCTATCATCCCGGCCGCTGCGCGAAGGTGTTTGCCGGCGGTACGGAGCTGGGCGTGTTCGGCCAGATCCACCCGCTCGTCGCGGCAAACTACGGCGTGGATGCGGAAATTTACGCCGCCGAGCTGCGCTTTGACGCGCTCTACTCCGTGCGCGGCGGTATCCCTGTCTACCAGCCGCTGCCGAAGTTCCCGGCCGTCACGCGCGACATCGCCGTGGTGTGCGCGGAGGGCGTTACCGTCGGTGCGCTGGAGGAGTGCATCCGCCGCGGCGCGAAGGGCCTTCTCAAGAAGGTCGAGCTGTTCGATATCTACCGCGGCACGGGCGTCGTCCCCGGCCACAAGAGCGTGGCGTTCAGCCTGACGCTGCGCGCGGATGACCGCAGCCTCACCGGCGAGGAGGCGGACGAGGACGTCCAGAGCATCCTCGCACTGCTCGAAAACGAGCTGGGCGCAAAGCTGCGCTGAAAACCGTTTGATCTACTAAAGGAAGCGGCGGCAAAATGCCGCTGCTTCCTTTGACTTCAATGCGTTAAATCACTATATTACGGTTTTGTTACAGATATCACAATCCCCTTTACTTTGCGCCGCTTTGGGATATAATAAGCAAAAAAGGGGCCATTCCAGTTTTTTCCGGCGGGCGCTCTGCCGCCCGGGCCGCGGAAGGAGGGATACCGGATGGATGATTTTACCCGCAAGTTCAATGCCGCACAGGAAAAGGACGAAGAGATCCACCATATCCTCACGAGCGTGTATAACGCGCTTGAGGAGAAGGGCTATAATCCCATCAATCAGCTTGTGGGCTACATTCTCTCCGAGGACCCCACCTATATCACGAACCACCGTCAGGCGCGCACGCTGATTCGCAAGCTCGATCGAGATGAGCTGCTTCAGGTTCTCCTGCGCAGCTATCTGGGCCAGTAAAAGCCGGCCTTTCAACAAAATACGAAGCATAGGGAATGTCCCGGAGGTCGAAAAAAGGCTTTCGGGGCATTTTTTCGGCTTACGGTTGACAAGGCGGGAAACGGGTGGTAAAATAGTTACAAATTGTTACAAAGTTAGGAGTGTTCGATCAATGGCAGAAGCTACGGAAGGGCTTGTTTACCGCGGCCACCCGCTGCGCCGCGTGGATAATCTCGTCTACTACGGTTCGATGGCGGATAAATACATCATTATGATGCAGGTGCTTGACACCGAGAATGAAAAGGATCTCAAGCTGGCCAGGCGCGTGTCCATCCAGCTCCAGCTCACCGATCCCAACCTGCGCTCGCGCGACCGCGTGGTTCGCTCCACGGAGAAGGGCAGCATGGCCGAGGCGATGGAGTTCGCCACCATCTGGCTTGAGCGTGCGCTCGGCGGCAAGATCTGATTCCCCCATTCTTGATACAGGAGATACGACGGTATGACGATGAAACATTTCACGCGACTCGCGCTCAGCGGCTGTGCCGCGGCCATGGCGCTGACGTTCAGCGCCTTTGCATACGATACCGGTGTGACGACGGACGATGGGCTGCGCCTGCGCAGCGAGCCGTCCACGAGCGCCACGATCCGCTCGATCCTCCCCAAGGGACAGTCCCTGAGTGTGCTTGAGGTGCTCGAGGACTGGTATAAGGTCGATGTCAACGGCACGGAGGGCTATGTGTTTGCTGACTTTGTCGACGTTGACCATGCCGAGGAGATTGCCGAGGAGGCCGTGGAAGAGGCCATGACCGCGCAGGAATCCAGCGTTCAGGGCAACGCTGCGGAAGAGGAAACGGCGAAGGAAGAGGAAACTGTGCGCGGCATTGTCACCGGCGGTACGATCAATGTGCGTAAGGGTCCCTCGACCGATTACGAAAAGATCACCACCGTTCGCACCGGCAAGGCCGTTGTGATCGAGGGCAGCGAGAACGGCTGGTACAAGGTCAGCTTTGACGGCGTGACGGGCTATATTTTCGGTAAATATGTGCGTGAAGCGGCGGATGGCGTGTCCTCTGTCGGCGCGCAGGCCGCGGCTTTGGCGTATAATTATCTCGGCGTTCCCTACGTTTGGGGAGGCTCGTCCCCCAAGGGCTTTGACTGCTCCGGCCTGACGATGTATCTCTATCAGCAGTATGGCTACAGCCTGCCTCACGGCGCGACGGCGCAGTACAACAACTCCGGCACTTATGTCGCTAAGGCGGATCTGGAGCCGGGCGATCTGGTGTTCTTCTCGCAGGGCAGCTATTCGATCGGGCACGTCGGCATCTATATCGGCAACGGCGAGTTCATCCATGCCCGCGCCAGCACCGGCCGCGTGCAGATCGACCGTCTTGACGCGTCCTATTACATGCGTCATTACGTCGGCGCGAAGCGGATCGGCTGAACGGCCCGCAGAACCTGATACATAAAAGCATCCCCGGCGCGCCGCGCCGGGGATGCTTTTTTTCATTCGCTCTTTGTGCACTGCCGGCCTGTGTGGTCGATGTAGGTTTCACAGTTTGTCAGCAGCAGCTTCGAGACAGGGACGAGCTCATAGCCCTTACCGAGCAGATCGTCAAGGATGGCCGGCAGCGCTTCGGGGGTGTGCTCGCCCGCGTTGTGGAAGAGTATGATGGAGCCGTTCTGCACCTTGCCCGTTACGCGCTTTGTGATTTCGGACGCTGAGATCCCCTTCCAGTCAAGAGAATCCACATCCCACTGGATCGGCTCCATGCCCATGGAGCGGATGGCGGAGATCACATGGTCGTCGTACTCGCCGAACGGGCAGCGGATGAGCGTCGGGCGGACGCCGGTGAGCGCTTCGATCTTATCATTGCAGGTATTGACGTCGGCAATAATCTGTTCGGCCGTGAGGGCGTTGAAGTGGTCGTGCGCGTTGGAGTGGTTCATCAGCTCATTGCCGCTCTCCACAATGGCTTTGGCTTGCTCTGGATATTGGTCGGCCCAGTTTCCGACGACAAAAAACGTGCACGTTACGCCGTAATCCGCAAGTACATCAAGGATCTTCTGCGTGTTGTCCGCGCCCCATGCGGCGTCGAACGAGATGCTGCAAACCTTTTGATCGCGCTCAACGCAGTAGATCGGAAGCTGCCGCGCGGCGGCGGAGGCCCGCACTGCGGCGGGGGCATTGACTGCTGTAAAGATGGCGGCTGCCGCCAGCACTGCTGCACCGAGGGTCAGCGTCCTTTTGCGCAGCACCAGAAAGCGCGGCCTTGCCGCCTCCCGCTTCCCGCGTGTTTTTCTGAGACCAAAGTGAAAAAACATCCGCATATCCTCCCCAACTCTGTTTTGGTAGAGCATATGCGCGCCGGCGGTCGTTCATGCCGGAGGCGGCAGGTCAAAAAAGGAACACTGCCCGACAGGGCAGTGTTCCTTTCTGGTGCCGGTGGTGGGACTCGAACCCACACGGTGTCGCCACCAACGGATTTTGAGTCCGTCACGTCTACCATTCCATCACACCGGCAGGATGCTGGAAAGCAGAACCTATTATAGAGGACGCCGGCAGCTTTTGCAAGATAAATTTTACGAAAAGGGACTACCCTTTTCCTGCGACTTGTGCTATGCTGATATACGTATAAGTAGGGCTGTGCCGAAAGGGCGAAGGGGGCTGTGAACAGAATGAAACGATGCGGGATCAGGGGCTGGACAGCGGCGCTTGCGCTGGGAACCTGCCTGCTGCTTACCGGCTGCTCGCTCTCGGTATCGTCTGAGCAGCTTTACGCGCTGCCAAAGCTTCCGGCAGAGTACGAATCGCTTGAGGAACAGATCAACATTCTGCTTGACGACGGTGCGGAGCATGCGGCTCCCGCCTCCGGCAGCAACCTTCAAAGCGTGCAGATGGTTGATTTGGACGGCGACGGCGTGGAAGAGGCCGTGGCGTTCTTCCGCAAGGCGGACGATCAGAAGCCGATGAAGATATACTTCTTCAAATCCGACGGCGACCGCTATACGCAGATGGCGCTCATCGAGGGAACGGCCAGCTCGATCTACTCCATTGCCTATGAGGACCTCGACGGCGATAGCCGGCGCGAGATCCTGGTCGGCTTTAAAAGCGGCACAGAGGTGCAGGTGCTTGCCGTCTATGCCCTGCGGGGTGCTGAACCGCTCAATCTGCTCACGACGGCCTATCTGCGCTATGCCGTGAGCGATCTTGACAGCGACGGGCGGCAGGAGCTGACGGTGTTCTACGGCGGTGAGGAGAACCGCTGCATGGCGGACTGCTACGTCTGGAATCAGACGGAGCTTTCGCGCCGCTCCTCGCTTTCCCTGTCATTTTCGGCAGGGGAGCTCTCCCGTGTGAGCGCGGGCACGCTCGCCGGCGGAGAAACGGCGTTGTACGTTACCGGCGTGGCAGCAGACAACAGCGTGGCGGAGTACAATATTCTGACCATCAGCAACGGCGTGCTGCGCAGCATTGTGCCGGATATGGCTTCAACGAACGGAGGGGCCTTCCGCTTCCTCTCGCTCTATCCTGTGGATATCAACGGCAGCGGCGTGACGGAGGTTCCGGAGCCGTCACCCTTCCCGGCGCTTGATGAGGAGAGCGAGGTATACTACCGTATTTTCTGGCGGGATTACGATGTGACCGGTGCGTCGGAAGTCGTCACCCGCACGTTCCACAATATGGTGGACGGCTGGAGCCTTGTGCTGCCAGAGGCGTGGGAGAACACGGTCACGCTTACGCGCCGGAGTCTGCCGGAGGAAAACGTTGTGGTATTCTATCAGCGCCCCGATGGCGTTGGCATACCGGAGCCGTTCCTTGCGATTTATGCCATCACGAGCGATGCGAGAGAGCATGATGCCGCGCGCGACGGACGCTTTGTGCTTGCGCGTCAGGTGGACACGGTTTACGCCGCCGAATTTCTGGCGCCTGAGAGCGAGCTGCCGCCCGGCGCGGACGAGGACAGCCTGCGCGCTGGCTTCAGCCTGATCGTCGCAGAATGGACGACGGGCGATAACTGAGAAAGGAAACAGCAGACAATGAAAAAAGTGTTGGTTCTGGAGGATGAGTCCAGTATTCGCAGCTTTATTGTCATCAATCTGATCCGCGCCGGCTACGAGGTCATCGAGGCTGAGACGGGCGAGGAGGCGTTGGAAAAGCTTAAAGAGAATCCGGATGTGCGCGTGACGCTGCTTGACATCATGCTGCCGGGCATCGACGGCTATGAGGTCTGCCGCCGCATCCGTGCGTCGAATCCATACATCGGTATCATCATGCTTACCGCGCGCTCGCAGGAGATGGATAAGGTGACGGGGCTGATGACCGGCGCGGACGATTATGTGACCAAGCCGTTCTCTCCCGCGGAGCTGACCGCGCGTGTGGACGCGCTGCTGCGCCGCGCGGGTGAAGCGCCGGCGGTCGGCGCGGCGGCGGACGAGATCTCGCAGCCGCCATTCCTGCTCAACCTGGCCGACCGTATTGTGGAGAAAGACGGCAGACGGCTCAAGCTTACGCAGCTGGAGTATCAGATCATGAAGCTCTTCATGGAGAATCCGGGCAAGGCGCTCACGCGAGAGGAGATTCTCGACGCGGTGTGGGGCCGCGGTTATTTTGGCGAGGTCAAGATCGTGGACGTCAACATCCGCCGTCTGCGGCTGAAAATCGAGGATGACGCGCAGGACCCGAAGTACATTGCCACTGTATGGGGCTTCGGTTATAAGTGGAGCGTCTGACGGCGCACGGAGAGAACGCGTGAAAGGAGGGAGCGCGGTGAATACAAAAAAGGGCCTTCGCATCCGCGGTCTGCGCCAGCGCTGGCTGATCAATGCAGTGCTGCCGATCTTTCTGGTCGTTGCGGTCATCGTCAGCGCATATACCATCGCCGTCCAGCGCTCGCTCTATTCCACGATGCGCGCGGGGCTGGAAACACGAGCCCGCGTGGCGGCGGACAATTTTTCCAGCTATGGCATGAAAAGCTACAGTGAGTATTTTCGCTATGCCTCCATCACTGCAGAGACCTTCGAGGAAAAGGATACGATCGAGCTGCAGTTCATCAATGCCAACGGCCGCGTGCAGGTGTCGAGCTACGGCCTGACAGCGGGGACGCTGCCGGGGACGAGCGATGTGGCTGACGCGGTGTCCACGGGAAAGAGCGCGATGTTTGAGGGCCTTGATCCCCAGACGGACGAAAAGATCATGGCGGTGTCGACGCCGCTGCTGTTCAACGGCCGCGTGGTGGGCGTGCTGCGCTATGTCACCTCGCTGCGCGAGGCGGACAGCCGCGTGATGGCCAGCTTTGCCGCGGCGGCTGCGGTCGCGCTGCTGTGTCTGGGACTGACGGTCAGCTCCAACGCAATTTTTATCAACAACGTCGTCCAGCCGGTCGCGGTCGTCAGCGACGCGGCACGGCGCATCTCGGCGGGCAGCTATGGGATACTGGTGGAGAACCGCTACCGCGATGAGCTTGGCGAGCTGGTGGACAATATCAACGATATGTCGCTCAAAATATCCCAGTCAGAGAAGATCCAGCAGGAATTCATTTCCTCCGTGTCGCATGAGCTGCGCACGCCGCTGACCGCTATCAACGGCTGGGCGGAGACGCTCTCGGCTGATCCCGGCGCGAATCTGGAGCAGACGCAGCGGGGCCTGAATATCATCGTCAAGGAGTCCCGCCGCCTGACCACGATGGTCGAGGAGCTGCTGGATTTCACCAAGATGCAGGACGGCCGCTTTACGCTCTGCGTGGAGGAGACGGATCTTCTGGCCGAACTGGAAGATGCCATTTTCACCTACCGTGAGCTTTTCCGGCAGGAGGGGATTGAGCTGCGGTATGAGTGCGCGGACGACCTGCCGAACGTCATTGCAGACGGCGAGCGTATGAAGCAGGTGTTTTGCAACGTGCTCGACAATGCCGCCAAGCACGGCGGCAGCGGCAAGCGCATTGATGTGTCCGTGACGTCGGAGGGCGGCAGCATGGTGATCCGTGTGCGCGACTTCGGCCCCGGCATCCCGGTTGAGGAGCTGCCCTACGTCAAGCAGAAATTCTACAAGGGCTCGTCCAAGGCGCGCGGCAGCGGCATCGGCCTGGCCGTGTGCGACGAGATCATGCGGCTGCATAACGGCACCTTCGACATTGCCAATGCCAACGGCGGTGGTACGGTTGTGACCATGACGCTGCCGCGTGGAAACGGATAAGCATGCCACATCCTTTGATGCGGCGGGGAATAAAATATAGAACAGCTGTTGCATTTTACGCGCGGCTGTGTTATGATCATCGCAAGGAGAAAAATTCATGGCAGAGCAAAACCAAACCAAAGCAAAATTCCGCACCTCGATCGGCGGACAGGCACTGATCGAGGGCATCCTCATGCGTGGACCTGAAAAGCAGGCGATCGTCGTGCGCTCCAAGGAGGGCCTTGTGGAGAAGGTCGAGGAGCTCAAGCTTGTCCGTGACCGCTATCCCATCCTCGGTCTGCCGGTCATCCGCGGCGCTGTGACGTTTGTGGATTCCATGATCCGCGGCGTGAAGGCGCTGATGTACTCGGCGGATTTCTTCCCGGAGGAAGAGGGCGAGCCGTCGAAGCTCGACCAGTGGCTGGAACGTAAGATCGGCAGCGAAAAAATGCAGAAGCTGGTCGTGGCGCTGGCCGTGCTGCTCTCGTTGGGCATGACGATCGGCCTTTTCATGGTGCTGCCGACCTTCCTCGCAGGCCTTCTCGGCCGGTTCATCCCGAATGTGGTCGTGCACAATCTGGTCGAATCGGTCATCAAGCTGACGATCTTTTTCTGCTATCTGCTCCTGTGCTCAAAGCAGAAGGACATTCAGCGCGTATTCCAGTATCATGGGGCGGAGCATAAGACGATCTTCTGCTACGAGGCGGGACTGCCGCTGACGGTAGAGAACTGCCGCATCCAGCCGCGCCACCATCCGCGCTGCGGCACAAGCTTCCTGTTTGTGGTGGTCGTGGTGTCCATTCTTGTTTCAAGCGTGGTGTTCACATTCGTGGACTGGCGAAATGTCTGGGTGCGCATCGGGCTGCATCTGCTTCTGCTCGTTCCGGTTGTAGGTGTGACGTATGAGTTCAACCGCTATGTCGGCGGACATGACAATCCAGTGACGAATCTGCTGGCAAAGCCCGGTCTCTGGCTTCAGAATTTCACGACCAATGAGCCGGATGACAGCATGCTCGAGGTCGCCATCCGCGCCATGGAGCTGGTCATTCCCGAGCAGAAGGGTAAGGACAAGTGGTGAGAGATGGCCGTTAAATATAACGATCTCTATATGGACCTCCGTACACGGCTGCGAAAGGCGGGCGTGGAGGATGCGACGCAGGCGGCGCGCGAGTTGGTGTGCGCGGCGTCCGGAAAAACGAAAAATGAACTGCTGCGCGACGGCCCGCTTTATGCCTCGCCCGAGGTTGTGCAGGCGGCCGGTGAGCTTTGCGCGCGGCATCTGGCCGGTGAGCCGGTGGCCTATCTCATCGGGGAATGGGAGTTTTATGGGCTTGGGCTGGATATTTCACCCTCCGTGCTCATCCCGCGCCCCGATACCGAGGTACTCGTACAGACGGTCATCCATGAGTTGTCTACCGGCGCGGACTGCCGTGTGCTTGACCTGTGTGCGGGCAGCGGCTGCATCGGCCTTGCCGTGGCCAGCCAGCTTCTGCGCGCCCGCGTGCTGCTCGGCGAGATCGACGACGAGGCGCTCAAGGTCTGTCGGCAGAATATCCGCCGCAACCAGCTCTCCGCGCGGGTGACGAGTCTGCGCGTGGATGCGCGGGAGAAGCCCTCGCGCCAGCTCGGCGAGTTTGACTGCATTGTTTCAAACCCGCCCTACATTCCGACGGCGGACATCGTGGGACTTGATCCCTCTGTGCGCGACCATGAGCCGCACCTTGCACTCGACGGCGGTGCGGACGGATTGGATTTTTACCGCGTGATCGCGGATAAATGGCGCGACGCGCTTGTGCCGAACGGATTGATGGCTTTTGAAGTCGGCATCGGCGAGGCGGACGAGGTGCTGCGCATCATGCGCGCGAACGGCTTCGGCGATATTCAGATCGTCCGCGACCTGAACGATATCCCGCGCGTGGTCTACGGGCGGCTGTGCAGCGAAGTGTAAGAAAATTTTTTAAGATAAGAGACTGAACGAAAACGGGAGGATGGATTTTATGGCAGCAGAGAAGGTAAGCAAGGCCACCGCTGCGGCATCCGCGGCCAGTGCGGATAAAAAGCGCGCCATTGAAACGGCGATGGCCCAGATCGAAAAGCTTTATGGCAAGGGCTCCATCATGCGCTGCGGCGACGAACAGGCTGCGAATGTGGAGGCAATCTCCACCGGCTCGCTGGCACTCGACCTTGCGCTTGGCATCGGTGGCCTGCCGAAGGGCCGTATTGTGGAGATTTACGGGCCGGAATCCTCCGGTAAGACGACGCTGGCGCTGCACGTGCTTGCACAGGCACAGAAGGCCGGCGGCGAGGTGGCGTTCATCGACGCTGAGCATGCGCTCGACATCGGCTACGCCCGCGCGCTGGGCGTGAATATCGAAGAGATGCTCGTCTCCCAGCCGGACACCGGCGAGCAGGCGCTGGAGATCACCGAGGCGCTCGTGCGCTCCGGCGCGATCGATGTGATCGTGGTCGACTCCGTTGCCGCGCTCGTGCCGCGCGCGGAAATCGAGGGCGAGATGGGCGACAGCTTCGTTGGCCTTCATGCCCGCTTGATGTCGCAGGCGCTGCGCAAGCTTGCCGGCGCGATCAACAAGACAAACTGCATCGTCATTTTCATCAACCAGCTGCGTGAAAAGGTCGGCGTGATGTATGGTAATCCCGAAGTCACGACCGGCGGCCGCGCACTGAAGTTCTACGCAAGCGTGCGCATCGACGTGCGCCGCATCGAAACGCTTAAAAATGGCAGTGAAATGATCGGCAACCGCACGCGCGCCAAGGTCGTGAAAAACAAGATGGCGCCCCCGTTCCGCGAGGCGGAGTTCGACATTATGTACGGCGAGGGCATTTCCATGCTCGGCGAGCTCATCGACCTCGGTGTAAAGCTCGACCTTGTGCAGAAGAGCGGCTCGTGGTACTCCATGGGTGAAACGCGCATCGGTCAGGGCCGCGATTCGGCCAAGCAGTATCTGCGCGACAATCCCGAAATTGCGGCCAAGCTGGAGGCCGACATCCGCCGTGATTTCCATAAGCTCATGAGCAACCAGGCAAAGATCGCCGCACGTGCGGCGGGCCGCGCGGTGGACGTCAGCGCAGACGATTTTGAGGGCTGATGAGAATAGAGCGCATCGAAAGATCGAAGCATAAGCAGGAGCGCGTTCTTGTGTATCTGGAGGGGGGAGACCTCCTCCGGGTCACGGAGAGCGAGCTTCTGCATTTCGGTTTATATCAGGGACTGGACATTTCTCCGGAAGCTGTGGTAGAATTAAAAAAATGCGGCGCACGCAGCGAAACGCGCGTGCGCGCAGCCAATATGATCTCCGCCCGACCGCTGTCGAAGAAGGAGCTGACGCGGCGGCTGGTGCGCAGAGGCGCAGAGGAGGACGACGCCGGTGAGGCGGCGGACTATCTTGAGGAGATTGGTGCGCTGGACGACGCGGCCTACGCGGCCATGCTCGTGCGGCATTACAGCGCGCAGGGATGGGGACCGGCCCGCATCCGCGATGAGCTTTACCGCCGCGGCGTGCCGCGGGAGGAATGGGATGCGGCACTCACGGCTGCTCCTGATGCACAGGAAACGCTTGCGCGCGTGATTGCGTCGAGAGTGAAAGGAAAAGCTCTGGACGAGAGAGCGTATAAACGCCTGTCGGATGCGCTGCTGCGCCGCGGCTTTTCGTGGGGTGAGGTGAAAACGGCTCTGCGCGGGGCCGGGTTAGAACTGACAGGCGAAGACGACGGGCCGGACTGAAATATTTTGCCGCCATGGCGCGGCGGACGGGAAGATGGATATGGCGTATAAACTGCATTTTATTTCGCTCGGCTGTGCGAAGAATATGGTCAACTGCGAGCAGATGATGGAGCTGTGCCGTGAGGCGGGCATGGAGCTGTGCGCGCAGCCCGAGGGCTGCGACGCGGCGGTTATCAACACCTGCGGCTTTCTCTCCAGCGCAAACGAGGAGGCCATCGACAATATTTTGCAGATGGCGGCGCTGAAAAAAGAGGGGAAGCTGAAAAAGATCCTTGTCACGGGCTGCATGACGCAGCGCTATCAGGGCGAGGTCACGAAGGAGCTGCCTGAGGTGGACGGTATTCTCGGCACCGGCAGCTACAAGGATATTGTGGACGCGGTCGAGACGGTCATGGCCGGCGGCAGCGTCAGCCGCTTCGACGACATCAACGCGCCGGTCGACGAGTTCGGCCGCGTGCTCACCACGCCCGGCCACTATGCTTTCCTGCGCATTGCCGAGGGCTGCGACAACTGGTGTGCGTTCTGTATCATCCCGAAACTGCGGGGCAAGTACCGCTCCCGTCCAATGGAAAACGTCATTGACGAGGCGAAACACCTTGCCGACTCCGGCGTGAAGGAGCTTATCGTCATTGCGCAGGACATTACCCGCTACGGCATGGATTGGGATGGGAAGCCCCATCTGGCCGATCTGCTCGAGGAGCTGTGCAAGCTTGATTTCCACTGGATCCGGCTCCACTACCTCTATCCCGAGTGGATCGACGACCGCCTGATCGACCTCATTGCCCGCGAGGATAAGATCGTCAAATACCTTGACATTCCCCTTCAGCACTGCAATGATAAGATTCTCAAAAAGATGAACCGCCGCGGCGATAAGAAGTATCTCTGCGCGCTGCTCGACAAGCTGCGTGAGCGTATCCCCGGCCTTGTGCTGCGTACATCGATTATCGCGGGCCTGCCCGGCGAGGGCGAGGAGGAATTTAACGAGCTGTGCGAGTTTCTGCGTGAGCAGAAGATGCTGCGCGCGGGCGTGTTCCCCTATTCGCCCGAGGAGGGGACGCGCGCGGCGAAGATGGAGCGTGTCGAGACGGACGAGGCTGTTCGCCGTGCCGAGCTGATCGTGGACGTTCAGAGCGCGATCATCGACGAGTGGAACGAAGAGCATCAGGGCGACGTGATGGAGGTCCTCTGCGAGGGCTTCGACGGTCAGTCCGTGCTCTACACCGGGCGCAGCTATGCCGAATCGCCGGATATCGACGGAAGGATTTACTTTTCCGCGCCGCGTGATATAATGACAGGCGAGTTCGTTCCCGTGCGCATCACCGGCGTAATGGACGGCGAGCTGACCGGCGAGCTGGCCGGGGAATAAGAAAGAAAAGGACGGGCGCACGGCGCCCGGAAAGGACTGTTCTCAGATGACGACTGCCAATAAGCTGACGCTTGCAAGAGTGGCACTGATCCCGATATTTCTGGTG
>CAKTOJ010000042.1 GCA_934589665.1 uncultured Oscillospiraceae bacterium
AATCGGCTGATGTCTCCGATCTCGCTGAGGATGTACGCGCCAAGGGTCGGGCCGATGCCGGTGATGGTAGTGATCGGTGTGTCCAAGGTCTCCATGATCTCAGCGATTTTGCGGTCCATTTCTTGAACCTGCTGTTTCAAGAAAACGAGGTGCTTTGCATATCAGCACATTGCCAAATGTCAAGATTTTGTTAAGCAAATATATTTATTACAGGTGTTTCCCACTCATAATGCAATGGGAAATGCGCTTTATTTCCGTCGTTTGAAAAACTTTGTTGCTTTTTATCGGCTCTTTTCGTTGAAATACCGGCCGATTTCCGGTGCAGGCACACAAAAAGAGACGCTTTCCGAAGAAAGCGTCTCTTGGTGATGTTTTCTTACAGCATTTTCACCGTGTACCAGACGGCAAGCAGGAACAGCAGCACCGCCGCACCCCAGATCACATAATAGGCCGCGCCCGCAAACAGCGAAAGCACAATGGCAATGACGCACACGGCCAGCACGGCATAGGTGAGCGTATAGTTTGCCTTTGCGGGGAAAACGGGCGTTCCCTTATACATGCCGCCCTGCTTTTGCAGCATGGCAACGAATACAGCCAGCGCGATCACCAGCACCACCATGCCCCAGCAGCAGATCTTCACCAGACCGGAGAGGGACGCGCTGCCGTGATTGAGCAGCACCGCAGCAGCAAGCGCCGCAGCAAGGCTGACTGTCTGCACGGCAAATTCGTGCGGATAGAGCAGGGAAACCACGGCCAGCAGCATCAGCACCGGAACGAGCACGCACATGGCAGTCGTACCGGCGGGATAGATCTTACGCATGACCAGAGAGGAAAACGCAAAGAACGCGCCGAGGCCTGTGAGCCAGCGGCCCAGCGCCGCATGCTTTTTGAGCACGGCCAGCAGTACAACGCCCGCCGCAAGAGCCGCGGCGCCCACCCAGATCATCACGTCAAGGTAGTAGGAGACCGCCACCATCTGGTCGATCGTTCCCTTGACAAAGTAGTTACTGAGCATGAGCAGATAAAACTCTGCAATAAAGCCCGCAGTGAAAAGTGTCAGCGCACGGTTAAGATTCCGGTCGTTCTTCGCAAGGCGCGCCTCGCGCTTGGGATTGTTCTTTTTTGCTGCCATCTATTCTTGACCTCCGAAGGTTTTCGTTCGTATCACCGAATTCGATGTCCTGTCGACATAAGCTCGGATTTTGTTATATTAGCAGATTCTATTGAAATTTGCAAGGTTAATTTCATCCATTGCGGATTTACATTTTCTGCACGCAGCCCATCCTCCCTTGCAATCCGCACCAGCCTGCGGTACAATAAGCGGCAAATAAGATGTTTTGAAGGGAGAAGAGGATATGAAACGCTGCTTTGTCTATGCTGCCGGCACCTTCTACGGTCTGCGTGAGCGCCCACGGGAGGGCGACCTTCAAATCGCCGCGGATGCGGGGCTGCGGCTGTGCAGGCAGGCGGGGCTGCGGCCCGACCTTGTGCTCGGCGATTTTGATTCAATGGATGTGTCTGAGGCTCCGGCAGACTGCATCCGCGTGCCGGTGGAAAAGGACGACACAGACAGCATGCTTGCCCTGCGCGAGGGGCTCAAGCGGGGCTGCGACGAGTTTTATCTCTACGGCGCGACCGGCGGCGCGCGCCTTGATCACACACTGTCTAATCTTCAGTCGCTCGCGTTTCTCCGCCGCCACGGCGCGCACGGGTACCTCTATGACCGGGATTTTGTCTATACCGTCATCGAAAACGAAACGCTCACGCTCACGCGCGAGGTGGAGTGGGGCATCGTGTCGCTCTTCTCCATGGGCTCCGCCGCCGAGCATGTCACGCTCTCAGGCTTGCAGTATCCGCTCACGGACGATACGCTCTCCTGCGATTTTCCGCTGGGTGTGAGCAATCACTTCATCGCTCCGGAGGCACGCATCTCGGTGGGCCGCGGCCCGCTGCTCGTCGGCTGGGAGCTGAAAAAGCAGGAAAAGGAATAAGATATCAAGCATATTAAATTCCCTTGGGGTGGATCGGCCGCAGGAAGCGGAACCCAAAAAGAAAGCCACGACAAAAGTCGCGGCTTTCTTTTTGGTGCGGGCATGGGGACTTGAACCCCAACGCCAAAGGCACGAGAACCTAAATCTCGCATGTCTGCCAATTCCATCATGCCCGCGCATACTGTTATAGTGTATCACAGCTTTGTGGACGCGGCAACAAAAATTTCAAACCGCCCCTTCCTTTTTGAGAAATGTGAAAAAGGAAGAATTTTAGCACTCTCTATTCAAGAGTGCTAAAATTCATAATCCGTTCATAAAAAGAAGTATCTTTGGTCATAATTCCCGCCTAAACTTACAGTCAAGAAAAAAGAAAGGGCGAGCCCCAAGCGACCACCCGCAAGGAGGTTTTTAATATGTTTGAACTCAGACCCTATCGTAACAGCAATGACCACATGACTGCTTATGATCCCTTCCGTGATATGGAAGCGCTGGAGCGCGCGTTCTTCGGCAACCGCGACTTCCTCGGCGACGTCGGTACGTTCAAGACCGATATCCGCGATGAAGGCGATCACTATCTGCTCGAGGCCGATCTGCCTGGCATGAAGAAAGAGGACATCGCCATCGATATTGACGGCGACAATCTGACGATCCGTGCCGAGCGCAAGAGCGAGCACGAGGAGAAGAGCAAGGATTACGTCCGCTGCGAGCGCAGCTACGGCAGCTATGCCAGAAGCTTTGACATCTCGGGGATTCAGGCCGACGGCATCAAAGCCGGCTACAGCGACGGCGTTCTGACGCTGACCATGCCCAAGAAGGCAGCGGAGGTCTCCACCACGCGTCGCTTGAGCATCGAGTAAGGCGCATGCCGCATAAGAGCGAACGAAAAAAGGAAAGCCGCGGGACGCATTTCGCGTCCCGCGGCTTTTTACTGTCTCTGAAAGGCTCGATCCATGGCCCGATAAAAGCTGTCTGCTGCGCGGAGCGCATCCGCCTGCTCAACATGCGTGTAGATCTTTGTGATGACGTCAGGGGAATTATCGCCCAAGATCCGCTGAATTACGTTGATCGGCTGCCGGTCGAGCACAAGGCGGGTGCACATGGTATGGCGGAATTTATAAAATGTGACGTGCCGCCGCTCCATGCCGCAGGCCCTGCGGTAGCGCTGGAGCAGCGCTTCGCAGCCGCTCAGGCTGCGAAACTTTCCGCCGCGTCCCGGAAAAATAAAGCGGCTGCGTGCACGCGCGCGGCTCCCGCTTTTTTTCAATTCCTTTTTCCACGTGCAGAGCGCCTCGACCGCCGTGTCCGACAGCCGAAGCTCCCTTGTGCTGTACTCTGATTTCGGCACGCTCAATACGCTCCGGCTTTCGGCGGCCTTGCGTAGATCCCGGATCTGCGCATATTCCCTTGTGACCGCCTGATAAACGCGCACCGTCTTTTTTGTGGGATCAAAGGCGCTCCACTCCAGGCCGAGCAGCTCTCCCGGCCGCATCCCCGTGCAGGCAAGCACGGCAAACATGGTGTAGAGCTCTGTGCTGTAGGCCCTGCTGGTGCGCAGGAGCTCTTCGATGTCCTGCGGAGAATAAACCTTATCCGGTTCCTCCCTGCGCGGCTTCGTGCTCCGCTCCGGCTCCCAGAACGCGGTCGGATCGGACGGGATGTCCCCCGCCTTATAGGCGGCGGCGAACACAGCGCGCACGCCGGCGCAGATCAGGCGCAGGCTGCTTTTGGCATATCTTCCAGAGATGCGGCGAAACGCCGCGCGGAGGTCTGCCTCGGTAATTTCCGTGATCTTTCTCTTCCCAATGAATTCGGCAAGCACGCCCGCACCCTGACGGTAATTGTTCGTTGTGCGTGAGCGGGCGCGCTTGACGCCGCAGTTGAGCGCCTTTACCGCGTAGGCCTCAAAGGTCAGCGGGGTGTAGTGCCCGTCCCCCTCCGGCGCTGCGCCGCCGGCTGGCTCACAGCCAAGGATATGCGCGATGCTCCGCGCCGTGATATACTCCCTGCCGCCGGCCTGAACGCTTTTAAGCAGTCCCTCACCCGCCATCGTGTCCACCTCACGCTTTGTGACGCCGAGATACCGCGCGGCGGCCTGACGGGTCAGCAGCTGTCCCTGATTTTTCATAAATGTCCCCTCTCTTTTCTCTGCCGCCAGGCCGCGGTCAAGCGGCCGGAGCGCGTACACATTTCCCCGGATGGCGGCTGTAATGAATATTTAAAGACCACAGGAGCGGCGGAAAAGCAAGACTCCATCCGAGTGTTAACCAGACGGAGCGGGAGGCTTCTATTGATTTTTCCTGCCGGATCGGTATAATGAAGCCTGTCGGCTGCGCCGTCGGAAGGGAGAAACCGCGATGAATATATTTGATATTCTGGGCCCCGTGATGGTCGGGCCCTCCAGCTCGCATACAGCAGGCGCCGCGCGCATCGGCGCGATGGCCCGCACGCTGCTCGGCGAGGATGTCGGCGAGGCGAAGATCCATCTCCACGGCTCGTTTGCTGAAACCGGCAGGGGACACGGCACGGATCGCGCACTGGTGGCTGGCCTGCTGGGCATGAAGCCGGATGACCTGCGCATCCCGAACGCCTTCGACGAGGCGAAGAAAGCGGGACTGCGCTTCACCATCGATGAGATCGACCTGCGCGACGCGCACCCGAACACCGCTCTGCTTGAACTGACGGGCGTGAACGGCCGTCAGATGACCGTTCAGGCCTCCTCACTCGGCGGCGGACGGATCATGGTCAATAGGCTCGACGGGATCGAGGTCAACTTTTCCGGTGAGAGCAATACCCTCGTCGTGCGCAATCAGGACGAGTACGGCTCGGTCGCCGCAGTGACGAGCATTTTAAACCAGCTGCGCGTGAATGTGGCAAATATGAGCGTGCACCGCCACAAGCGCGGCGGCGACGCGCTGATGGTCATTGAGACCGATCAGCACATTAAGCCAAAGCAGGTGGAGTTCATCTCCGAGCTGCCCGGTATTCTGGGTGTGACCTATTACGATAAGGAGGACGACGAGGATGGCTCTGGCTTCGATGAGCGAAATCTTTGAGCGGATGGAGAAAAACGGTCAGGACTTCTGGGAGGTCGTCCTTGCCGACGATATGGATGAGCGCCAGGTCAGCCGCGAGGCAAGCATGGCAAAGATGCTCACAACATGGCAGGCCATGCAGGACGCGGCGGACAGCTACACGGGACGCAAGCACTCGGTGAGTGGCCTTGTCGGCGGTGACGGCATGAAGATGCGTCAGTATAATTTCCGGGGCTGCGCCATGACCGGCGGCTATGTCAGCGAGGTCATCGCCGAAGCACTTTCCATGGCCGAATCCAACGCCTGCATGCGCCGCATCGTCGCGGCGCCTACGGCGGGTGCATGCGGTGTACTGCCGGCAGTGCTGCTGCCGCTGTGCAAGTATGATGAGCTCACGCAGCACCAGCTGCTCGAAGCGCTGTATGTCGCTGCGGGCATTGGTTCGGTCATCGCCTATAAGGCGAGCATCGCGGGCGCGTCGGGCGGCTGTCAGGCCGAGATCGGCACGGCGTCTGCCATGGCGGCAGGCGCGCTCGTCGCACTGCGCGGCGGAAACGGTGAGCAGATCGGTCATGCGGTGGCCATGGCGCTCAAGAACCTGATGGGACTGGTATGCGACCCGGTCGCGGGTCTGGTCGAGGTGCCCTGCGTCAAGCGCAATGTCGTCGGTGCGGTCAATGCCGTCAGTGCGGCGGACATGGCGCTGGCGGGCATCGAGAGCCGTATTCCGGTTGACGAGGTCATCGACGCAATGGGCGAGGTCGGGCGGCGCATGCCGGTAGAGCTGCGGGAAACGGCGCTCGGCGGCCTTGCCGCGACGCCGACCGGGCGGCGCATTGCCGAGGAGCAGAGCGCCGCGCGCACGGCGATATAAAAACATAGGAGAACGCCCTTTCAGCAAGCCGGCGCTCTGGCACGGAAATTGTGTCAGAGCGCCGGCTTTGCCTATTTTTTTATAGGGTAATGGATGTTACGATGAACTTACCGAAAACAAGAAAAGGAAGGCATCCTCTATGCGCAGACGTTTCAAAGCTTTGACTCAGATGTTCCGCCGGAGCGGCAGCCTTGCCCTGTGCGCCGCGCTGCTGCTCGGCAGCGTGCCGGCCTATGCGGTGGACGACGGCGTAAAGCCGACCTATGACGAGGCGTATTACGCCATGACGGACTATTACGGCAACCTCACCGACGGCAGCGTGGTCAAGAGCTATACGACCAACGGTGCTGACACGCTCACCGATTACGGCGAGTACGACGAGATTGTGAACCTGACGGACGGTCTGGCTCCGCGCACAAGCGGCGGAAAGTCCGTGTTCCAGTTTGAAAGCGGCGCGGCTCCCTCCCACTTCTATTTCGAGGGCAAGACCGCAAAGCCCTTTGAACAGCTGCCGTGGACGCTTTCCGTTCATTATACGCTCAACGGCGTACCGGCGAAGGCTGAGGAGCTTGCCGGGAAAACCGGTGTGGTGGAGATCATAGTTGACGCCATTCCCAACGAGGGCGCAAGCGAGTATGCCCGCTATAATTACACGCTGGAAGCGATGGCCATATTCAATCAGGACGACATCCTCTCGCTGGAAGCACCCGGCGCGCAGGTGCAGCTCATCGGCAATCTCCGCGCCGTTCTGTTCATCGGTCTGCCGGGCGAAGAGTGCCACTTCACCATCCGCGTCGGCAGCGATGATTTTTCCTTTGGCGGCATGACCTTCCTGATGGTTCCCGCAACGCTCTCTCAGCTCTCGGAGATCTCCAAGCTCTCGGAGCGCAAGGACGAGCTCGAGGATGATTACGATAAAATCTCCTCCAGCCTGGACACAATGCTCAACGCGCTCAGCGGCTTGAGCGGCAGCCTGTACGCCACAGCGAACGGCGTCGAGCAGCTCAGCCGCGCGCAGGGCACGTATGTCGACGGAAAAGGCAGTATCCGCGAGGATGTCACCGTGCTGCGCGGCGACCTGAGCAATCTTGCCGATGTCCTTGAACCGGTGGAGGGGCAGATCGCGGAGCTGAGCCGGACGATCACAGAATCCAAGGCGCTCCTCAAGCGCATGTCGTCCGCCGCATCCAATCTGCGTGCCGAGCTGGTCGATTTGGAAGACGCGCTGGAGGAGCTTGAGGACGGCACCGGCGATGTGGAGGACGTTCTGCACGCGGCCGGCGCACTGGAGAGCAGTCTCAACACGCTCAAAAACGCGCTCGGCACAGCGGCGGGCACCAAGATCGACACCGGGCTCAAGGGCGACGAAGGAACGCAGTTCAAGCTGAAAATGAGCCTTGTCAAAACGCTGCACAGCGCCTACGAAGCAGCTGACGCGGGCAATCAGCAGGGCTTTCTTGCCGCCATGGCGCAGGCGGCAGCCGCGGCCGGAGCGACGGTCACACCGGAGCTGACGGCAAGTCTGGCCACACTGTATGCAGGCATGCAGCAGCTCAAGGCGGCGGGCACGCCCATGCCTTTTAAGGCCTTCTGCCAGACGGCCTTTACCACTCTCGGGCGGGAGGACGCGGCCAAGCTTGCCGAGCAGGCGGATAACCTCTGGACGGTCTATTCGGCCGGCGACACGTCCGGTACGGCCGTGACCTCGCTTGACGACGGAGCCATAGAGGCGACGGACAGCGCGGTACACAGCGATGAAGCGCCTGCGGACGCCGCGGAAACGTCGAACGACAGCGGGGATTCCATGCTCGCCGACAGCACGGATGCCGGTAACGAAGAGAACGGAACTGCCGCCGAAGCCGCTGCGGCGGAGGAAACCAAGGCAAATGACGCAGTCGTCGATCTCATCACGGACGGCCTCAACAGCGCTTCGTCGAAGATCAATGAGATGCAGAACCAGCTCAACGCGGCGATAGAAAGTCTTGCCAAGCCCACCGGAAATGTGGTCCGCGACCTTGCGGACCTGTGCGGCGAAGTAGAGGATCTTCTTCCAATGCTGGACGATGCGGAGAATCTCTCGGAGGCGCTGCGGGGTGCAAGCGAGGAGCTGCGCACGATCCTCAAGAGCGCGGAGGATCTGCAAAAGCTGCTCGACGACTATGAGCCGGCCCTGCAGGAAACGCTCCAAACCGTCAACGCGCTCTCCACAAACGCAGCGGCAACCATCCGCACCACACAGTCACTGGTCGCCGACACGCAGGATCTGCTCATAGCAATGGGCGACGATCTTGACGCGGGCACAAAAAAGACGCTGGAGGGGCTCTCCGCCTCGCTGCGTGCCGCGGCCCGCAGCCTGAGCACCGTGCCCGACATGAAGGAGGCCAAAAGCAGCATCAGCTCGATCATTGAGGACACGTGGGACGAATACACGGGTGATATCAACAATCTTCTCATGATGGACGCCGAAGCCGAGGCCGTCTCACTGACCGACGAGCGCAACGGCGCACCGCAGAGCATCCAGGTCCTCATCCGCACACAGGAGATCAAGGCGGATGACGGCGGAGACGCCGACATTGAGGTCGAGCAGGCTGCCAAAACGACCTTCTGGGGCCGCGTTGCACAAATGCTCCGCGATTTTTGGGCGGCGCTCACCGGTATTTTCAAGGGAAAGGAATGACGAGCCATGCTGGAAAAAATCGCCCACGCCCTCAGCCGCAAGCCGAAGCTCGTCGCCCTCATTGCCGTTGCAATGATTGTTCCCGCGCTCATCGGCTACGCCGCCACGCGCGTGAACTACGATATTCTCTCCTATCTGCCGCAGGATCTTCCCTCGTCACAGGGTGAAAAGCTGCTCGAGGAGCCGTTTCACATGGCGGCGACGAGTATGCTTGTCGTCGATGGGATGCCCGCCGGCTATACCAACAGCCTTATCAACGACATCAAGGCTGTTCCCGGCGTGAGCAATGCCATCTGGGTGAGCAATCTTGTCGGCATCCAGATTCCCACAAGCATGATCCCCGCCGACTTCCGCGAGATGTTTTACTCCGGCAGCTCGACCATGATGATCATTCAGTATGAAAAGGCGGGCGCGTCAGACGACACGATGAAGGCCATCGAAGAGATCCGCGGCATCTGCAATGAAAAATGCTTTCTTGCGGGCTTTTCCGTCGTCATCAAGGACACCCGCGACGTGATGGACAGCGAGCTGCCCGTATTCGTCGGGCTTGCCGTGCTGCTGGCGCTGGCCGCCATGCTGCTGACGCTGGAATCCACAGTGCTGCCCTTCATTATTCTGGCAAGCATCGGCCTTGCCATCGTCTACAATATGGGCACGAACATCTTCCTCGGCCAGATCTCGTACATTACCAAGGCCATCGCGGCCGTTTTGCAGCTGGGTGTAACGATGGACTACTCCATCTTCCTCTACCGCCGCTACGAGGAGGAGCGCGACCGTTATGACGACCGGCGCGACGCGATGGAGCAGGCGATCCTCGCCGCGTTCCGCTCGCTCTCCGGCTCGAGCCTGACAACCATCGCGGGCTTCCTTGCCCTGTGTGTGATGCGCCTGACGCTCGGGCGCGACATCGGCATCGTCATGGCCAAGGGCGTGGTGCTTGGCGTGGCGACCGTCATTCTCGTGATGCCGTCGTTCGTCCTGCTCTTCGACCAGCAGATCACAAAGCATACGCACAAAAGTCTGATCCCCAGCTTTGATAAGGTCAACTCTTTCATTCTGCGCCACCGCAGAGGGCTGGTGGTCTGCTTCGTGCTGCTCTTCCTGCCAGCCTATTACGCCCAGTCGCACGCGGGCATTTACTATAAGCTCGACGAAGCGCTGCCGCGCGATCTGCCGAGCATTGTCGCCAACGACAAGCTCAAAACGGACTACGACATGGCAACCTCGCACTTCATCGTGCTCCGCGACGATGTCTCCGCCGCTGATATGAGCGAGATGGAACGGCGCATTGAAGATGTTCCCGGCATCACCTCGACCGTTTCCTATCACTCCATGCTCGGCACAGGCATTCCCGACTTTTTCATTCCGGATGAGGTCAAGGATATGCTCAAGCAGGACGGCTATCAGCTCATGATGGTCAACTCCCGCTATGCGCCCGCGACCGATCAGGTCTCCGAGCAGATCGACCAGCTCAACGCCATCCTGCACGAATATGACCCCGACGCCATAATCACCGGCGAGGGCGCGATGTACCGTGATCTGATCGACACCACAGCGGTCGACTTTCAGGTGGCGAACTATCTTTCCATCGCGGCGATCCTTGTGCTCGTCGGCATCGTGTTCAAGTCTCTCTCGGTCCCTGTGGTGCTGGTCGCCGCAATCGAACTGGCCATTTTTATCAATCAGGGCGTGAGCTACTTCACCGGAACGGAAATCCCGTTTATCGCACCGACCATCATCAGCTGCGTGCAGCTCGGCGCAACGGTTGACTACGCGATTTTGATGACCTCGCGCTTTCAGGAGGAGCTGCGTGCTGGCAAGGACCGTATGGAGGCCGTACGGATCGCTGCCGATTCATCGGATGAATCCATCGTCACCAGCGCGCTCGTACTCTTCTGCGCCACGCTGGGCGTATCGTTCGTCTCGTCCATCGACCTCATCGGTGCGATCTGCATCATGCTTGCCCGCGGCGCGATCATTTCCGCCGTGCTGAGCATCTTCTTGCTGCCGGCCCTGCTGTACATCTGCGAGCCGCTGTTCCGCAAAACGACGCTCTACTGGCACACAGAGAAGCCGAAGAAGGAGAAAAAAGTGCTTGCCGCTTCAGGTCATCAGCAAAAATAAAAAACGGAGCGCGCCGGTTTTGTTCTGATCCATTTGTATGGCCTCCGTTTGATGTTGTTGGCATTACTTTACGCCGCATTGGGCGGATTTACAATCAACGCTCCGTAGAGAGAAAAAGAGACAGCGGCATGCCGCTGTCTCTTTGGCTTTATAAAGGGGGACCCGTTTCTGTCCTGACGGGCCGCTTACTCCGCCGCGGACATCGCCTCGTCCCACGTCCAGTTCCGGACCTCGGGCAGATCCACGCCGTTGTCACGGATATACTGGCGGTGCTCGACGAGTTTGTCCTGCATTTTCTGGACAAGGTACGCGCCGCGGTTGCCCAGCTGCGGCAGGCGGCGGATGGTGTCAATGACAAGGTCATAGCGGTCGATGTTGTTGAGCACACGCATGTCGAAGGGTGTGGTGATCGTACCCTCCTCCTTGTAGCCGCGCACATGGAGATTCTTATTGTGACGGCGGTAGGTCAGCTCATGAACGAGCGTGGGATAGCCGTGATAGGCGAAGATGATGGGCTTATCCGTAGTGAACAGGCCGTCGTACTCCTCGTTGGTCAGGCCGTGGGGGTGCTCGGTGTGCGGCTGAAGCTTCATGAGATCGACGACATTGACCACGCGGATTTTGAGCTCGGGCAGCTCGCGGCGCAGAATGCTCACGGCAGCCAGCGTCTCAAGCGTCGGCGTATCGCCGCAGCAGGCCATGACAACATCCGGCTCCTGTCCCTGATCGTTCGAGGCCCAGCTCCAGATGCCGATGCCCTGCGTGCAGTGCTTGACCGCCTGCTCCATCGTCAGCCACTGCGGGCGCGGATGCTTGCTTGCCACGATAACATTCACATAGTTCCGGCTCTTGATGCAGTGGTCGAAGCAGGAGAGCAGGCAGTTGGCATCCGGCGGTAAATAGATGCGCACGACGTCGGCTTTCTTGTTGGCCACATGGTCGAGGAAGCCGGGGTCCTGATGCGTAAAGCCATTGTGGTCCTGCTGCCAGACATTGGAAGCGAGGATATAGTTGAGCGAGGCGATATCCTGTCGCCATGGCAGCTCGCTGCACATCTTGAGCCACTTGGCATGCTGGGCGAACATGGAGTCCACGATGCGGATGAACGCCTCATAGCTGTCGAAGAAGCCGTGGCGTCCGGTGAGCAGATATCCTTCGAGGAAGCCCTCGCAGAAATGCTCGGAGAGCATGGAATCCATCACACGGCCGTCGGGATCGAGGTGATCGTCAACGCCGGGGATCTGCTCGTCGAGGAAGCGGCGGCCCGTGACCTCAAAAACCGCCTGCAAACGGTTGGAGGCCGTCTCATCGGGTGCAAAAATACGGAAGTTGCGCGCGTCCATGTTGAGCTTCATCACGTCGCGCACATAAGTGCCGAGAACATACATATCCTGCGCCTCGACCGCGCCGGGGGCCTTGACGTCCACGGCATAGTCGCGGAAGTCTGGCGTACGCAGGTCGCGCAGGAGCAGTCCGCCGTTGGCGTGGGGATTCGCGCCCATGCGGCGGGTGCCGGTGGGCGGGAAGGACGCGATCAGGTCGACCGGCGTGCCGTCGGCGTTGAAGAGCTCCTCGGGCTTATAGCTGCGCAGCCATGCCTCCAGCTCGGCGAGGTGCCGGTCCGCGTCCGCACCCATGGAGATAGGCACCTGATGGGCGCGCCAGCAACCCTCGACCGGCAAGCCGTCGACCTCCTTCGGGCCGGTCCAGCCCTTCGGCGTGCGCAGCACGAGCATCGGCCAGCGCGGGCGTCTGGCCTCACCGCTCTTGCGGGCTTCGCGCTGGATGCGCTTGATTTCGCGGATGGCCCAGTCGAGTGCCGCGGCCATCTGCTGATGCATGACGGCGGGATCGTCACCCTCGACGAAGCGCGGCTCCCAGCCGCAGCCGCGGAAGAAGCACTCGACCTCCTCGTGGCTCATGCGGGAGAAGATGGTGGGATTGGCGATCTTGAAGCCGTTGAGGTGCAGGATGGGCAGCACCGCGCCGTCGGTGATGGGGTTGACAAACTTGTTGCCGTGCCATGAGGTCGCCAGCGGGCCCGTCTCCGCCTCGCCGTCGCCGACCACGCAGGCGGCAATCAGCCCGGGGTTGTCCGCCACCGCGCCGAAGGCGTGGGCGAGAGAGTAGCCCAGCTC
>CAKTOJ010000043.1 GCA_934589665.1 uncultured Oscillospiraceae bacterium
ACGGCATTGGCCTGCTCCTGCGCCGGATTGATTAGCCGCATTCCCGGATAACATTCTTGAAAGTTCTCTTCCACGATTTTGCAGCCATTAGAAGAAAAATGCGATGCGGTCTATGTTGGCTGAACGAAAACAAGAAAGGCTCCCCGCTGATTTAGCGGGGAGCGTGATTTATCTTCTGCGGCCGCGGTATCCGCTGGAGACCCGCCCGCGCTGTCCACGCTTGCCGTAGCGGCGATTGCGCCCGCCAAAGCCATAAAGGAGGAAGAACACAGCGATCAGGAGCAGTACGACGGCTACAACCACCTTTACGATTGTACGGGAAAAGAAATTGACTACATCGCGTTTGGCAACAAGAAGCCAGGAGGCGGATACATCACTTAGTGCCAGCAGCGGAACTGTGCCGTAGACTGTGCCGTTATAAGAGATCGTCATTTCGCCAAGCTGATCGCCAGCAGCGATCGGGGCTTCGACATTCTCTATCAATGTGATGTCCCGCTGGAGATCACTCAGTTCCAGCTCCTTCGGGAGCATGCGTTCAAGCGTTTCCGCCGGATGGACGACTACATAATTTGCTTCACTGGAAAGGGAAACGGGCACCTCCTGTACCGGCTCGGAAGCGGAGATGATCTCGCGACTCTCGAAGCTGTCAAAACCATAATCAAAAAGGCGGCTGGTTTCCGAGAAGCTCTTGGTCAGTGTTTTCTTTCCGGCCTCATCCAGCTTTACCTTCTCCGCACCGAGTACAACGCTCAGAAGCGTGCGGCTGCCGCGAACCGCGGAGGAGACGAGACAGTAGCCTGCCTCTTCGGTCGAGCCGGTTTTGATGCCCTGCGCGTCGCGGTAGAGATAGCCAAGCTCGCGCCAGTTGGAGATCAGCAGGTTGGTCGAGTGCAGGACGTGTCTGCTGTTGTGGTCGGTTTCGGGAATCTCAGCAGATTTTGAGTTGCAGATGGTCATAAAGATCTCATGCTTCATAGCCTCGCTGGCGATAAGGTAGATATCCCAAGCGGTCGTGTAGTGATCGGGATCATGCAGACCGGAGGTGTTGACATAATGCGTATTTTCACAGCCGAGCTGCGCGACGCGCTCGTTCATTTTAGCGACGAACTGGTCAATATTGCCCTCACCGCAGACTGCTTCAGCGAGAATGTTGCATGCCTCATTGGCCGAGACGATCAGCATGCATTGCAGCAGCTGCTCGACGGTCAGGATCTCACCGGCCTTGATGCCGGCGGTGCTGCCGTAAATGCTCAGTCCGGCAAAGGCGCTCTCGTGCGCTTCGACCATCTGATCGAGCGAAAGCTGACCGGCATCGACTGCCTCAAGCACCAAAAGTGCGGTTGTGATCTTGGTAATGCTGGCGGGGTACTGCTTGGTATGTGCGTTTTTATCGTAGAGCACCTCACCGGTATCGGCTTCGACGAGGAGCGCGGCGCGGGCGTCGATATCGATCTCCTCAAAGGCGGAGGCGGGGATGCTCATGAGAGAGAGCACAAGAGCCAGCACTAAAAAAAGAGCAAAAAGGCGGTGTTTTTTCATGGAAATGTACCTCGCATTATGTTACAATAATAATGAATATGTTGCGTAAAGGAGAGCAGGGCTCTGCTTTCGACAGTTCTTGACATCCAGTATAGCAAAAAAGGGGAGGGAGTTCAACCGTGGAACGGCAGGAAAAGAGTGGGATCACGTATTTATTTCTTGGTGTGCTGACGGTGTGCTTCCTTGCTGCGGTGTGGTATCTGACCTTCGGGCTTGAACGTGGGACGCCGGAGGGCTATGTGATCGAAACGGAACGCGCCGCACAGGAGGAGACTGCGCCCGTGCGCGAGCTTGTCGACCTCAACACAGCGGACGCGGATGCACTTGATACGCTGCCCGGGATCGGGCCGGCTCTGGCAGAGGCCATCATTGCTTACCGGGAGGAGAACGGTCCATTCACCAGCGTGGATGAGCTTCTGGGCGTGAAAGGAATCGGAGAAGCCAAGATGGAGGGCCTGCGCGGCTATGTGAGGATCGGAGGAGAAGAACCGTGAAGATACTGGTGGTGGACGACGAGAAGCTGCTCGTCAAGGGCATCAAATTCAATCTGGAAAACGAGGGCTATCAGGTCGAGACGGCCTTTGACGGCGCATCAGCCATTGAGCTGGCAAAAAGCGGTGGCTTTGATCTCATCATTCTTGACCTGATGATGCCGGAGGTGGACGGCCTGACGGCCTGCATGCGCATCCGGGAATTTTCCGCCGTGCCGATCATCATGCTTACAGCGCGCAGCGAGGACGCCGATAAGATCATCGGACTTGAGTCCGGCGCGGACGACTATGTGACCAAACCCTTTAATATTCTGGAGCTCAAAGCGCGCATCCGCGCGCTGCTGCGGCGTGCGGGGCAGACCGCGCAGAAGCGCACGGAGCTGCTGACCGTGGGCGATATCTCGCTCGATCCCGACCGGCGCATCGCGCTCAAGGGCGGCGAGCCGGTCGACCTGACGGCGAAGGAATACGACATCATCGAGCTGCTTATCCGCAACCCGCACCGCGTGTATTCGCGCGAGAGCCTGATGGATCTGGTATGGGGCTACACCTACGCCGGCGATTACCGGACGGTGGATGTGCATATCCGCCGGCTGCGGGAAAAGCTGGAGAACAATCCTGCGGAGCCTGAGCACATCATAACGAAGTGGGGCGTGGGGTATTATCTGAAGGGATAAGGACAAACGGGAGGGAAAGGCATGAAGAGAACAAGCTTGCAGGTCAAATTCGGCCTGAGCTATATGCTGGTCATTTTTGCCGTTCTGATCTTCATGAATACCTATCCGCTGGTGGTCTCGGAGGATCTGGTGGTGCGCTCAAAGCACGCGACGCTGCAAAACAGCGTGAGCGTGATGGTGACGGCGCTTTCCGGGCTTGAGGAGCTGAGCGAGGAAAATGTTTCCTCCGCTATGACGCTGGTGGAGGAGACCGGCATCTCCCGTATCCTTGTCACCGACGCGGTGGGGCGTATCCTCTATGATACGCGCGAAACGGATGGCGCTGTGGGGCGCTACGGCCTGTACACCGAGATCGTACAGGCTCTGCGGGGAAACGATGTATTCTATGCCGACTTTACCGACGGCGCGTTTCGCAGCCGCGTAGCTTCTCCGGTGATTTACCGCAACCAGACCATCGGGGCGGTGTACGCCTATGAATATGATGTCGAGCAGGCAACGCTGCTGCTGAGCCTGCAGAAAAACCTTCTGCGCATCTCGGCGGCAGTTGCCGGTATCGTGGTGCTGCTGAGTATGTTCCTCTCCCGGATGCTCACGCGGCGCTTCGGCGTGCTGCTTGAGGCGATCCGCAAGGTGCGCGAGGGATCGTACAGCTATCGCGCGGAGATCGGCGGACACGATGAGATCAGCGAGATCGCATCGGAGTTCAACAGCCTCTCCGACCGTTTGCAGACAACGGAGGATGCGCGCCGGCGCTTTGTGTCGGACGCAAGCCATGAGCTGAAAACGCCGCTGGCGGGTATTCGGCTGCTGTCGGATTCGATTTTGCAGACGGAGAACATCGATACGGCGACCGTGCGTGAATTTGTCGGCGACATCGTGCAGGAGACCGACCGCCTCACGCGCATCACGGAGAATCTGCTGCGGCTCACGCGGCTTGACAGCGGCGTGATCGAAGCGCCTGAGCGCGTGGCGGTCGCGCCGGTCATTGAGCGTGCGGTGCGGATGCTGCGGCTGGTCGCGGATGAAAGAAATGTCACGCTGCGCTATGAGGTCAAACGGGATGTATGCGTTTGGGCGACAGGTGACGATCTGCACCAGATCGTATACAATCTGACGGAAAACGCCATCAAGTATAACCGCTCCGGAGGTTTTGTGCTTGTCACGCTGGACGGTACGGAAACGGAATGTGTCGTCACCGTGGAGGACAACGGCATCGGTATTCCGGAAGAGGATATGCCGCGCATCTTTGACCGCTTTTACCGTGTGGATAAGATGCGCTCGCGCGCGGCGGGCGGTACAGGCCTTGGCCTTTCCATTGTAGCGGATACGGTTCGCCGCCGCGGCGGCACGATCGAGGTGAGTGTGCGTGAGGGCGGCGGCAGCCGCTTTACCGTGCGCATGCCGGCGGTCGGAGAGGAGGCGGGCGCATGAAGAGGAGAAGTGCGGTGCTTCTGGCACTGCTTTGCGTGCTTGCCCTGCTGGCCGCCTGCGCTTCCGGCGGCGGAGAGGAGACACAGGAGAGCTTCCTGCTCTACTATCCGGCGGCGGAGCTCAGTGATGTGGCGGGCGGGGACGCCGTGGTGACACGGACGGTGGAGATCGCGGATGCGCAGTCGATGCAGGTCGATGAACTGGCACGCTGCCTTCTTGAGCAGCTGCTCGATGCGGCACCGGACGCGGGCGTGAGTGCGCCGATGCCGTCAGGGACCACGCTTTTGAGCCTTTCCGTGCTTGGCAGCTGGGCGCGGGTCGACCTGTCCCGCCAATATGCAAGGCTGGACGGCATCGACCTGACGATCGCGGACTACTGCGTCGCGCTGACGCTCACGCAGCTGGACGGTGTGAACGCGGTGTCGATTACCTCCGGCGGACGGGAGCTGCCCTACCGGAAGATGCAGACGCTCACGGCGGCGGACCCGCTGCTTTCGATGAATGAGGATGCGCTGCGGCCGATCACGGTATCGCTTTATTTCCGCGACAAAGAGAGCGGCGAGCTGCGCGCGGAGAAGCAGGCGCTGGCATTGTATGAGGGACAGCTGCGGGCCGGTGCGCTGCTGGAGGCGCTTGCACGCGGACCGGAGAGCAGTGAGCTCGAGCCGCTGCTGCCGGAGGACTTCACGGTACTCTCCGTGCGCGTGGAGGAGGGGCGGTGCTATCTGAACCTCCCGGCGGACACGGATCTGGGCGAGATACCGCACGAGGCGGTGGAATCACTGGTGCGCTCGCTCTGCTCGCTCGATTACATCAGCGAGGTGCAGATCATGCTTGACGGTGAGCCGGCGCAGGAGCTCTGCGGCGTGGATATCAGCGAGCCGATGACGGCGGAATAACAGGAAAAGAGCCCTTCCGAAAACAATTCGGAAGGGCTCTTTTTTACGCATGGAGAGGATTTTACTCAGCGGTATGTCCGGCTTGCGCGGCATCCTCCGCCGCGGCGGGCTCCGCATCCGCGAGAGCCTGCATGGGAGCACTTTCGGCGGGAGCATCCGCCGCCGCGCCGTCCGACTGTTCAGCAGAGCCGTCTGCAATAGGACGCTCCTCGCTCAGATCGGGCAGTGTCGTCACCTGCGCGGCAAGCTGCTCGTTGACGAACATCCGCGCGGGATCAGCCTTGCGGTTGCGGAGCCAGACGATCGCCGCGACGATCACGACAACGACGCTCAACGCCTGCGATACGCGCACGCGCTCGCCGAAGAGCGTGACGTGGAAAAGGTACAGGCTGTCCGTACGCAGTCCCTCGATCCAGAAGCGTCCGATGCCGTACCAGAGGAAGTAGAAGCAGGTGTTCTCACCGTCGAAGCGGCGGGCCTTGTCCACAACAAGGCAGAGAATGACAAGTCCGACGAGATTCCACAGGCTTTCATACAAAAATGTCGGGTGCACATCGATATAATAGCTGCCGTCGATCCATAGCCGCATCCGCCAGGGAAGGTCTGTCATATTGCCGAAGGCCTCGCGGTTAAAGAAATTGCCCCAGCGGCCGATGGCCTGCCCGATTAGAAGTCCGGCAGCGGCGCAGTCGGTCATGGCCCAGAAGCGCAGCTTTTTGTGGCGGCAGACGATCCACGCGGTCACGAACGCACCGATGATCGCGCCGTAAATGGCGATGCCGCCGTCCCAGATGCGGTAGGTTTCGCTCCAGTTGATCGCGCCGTCGGCGGTGCGGAACTGGTCGAGGTAGAAGAGCACATAGTAGATACGTGCGCCGAGGATGGAAAACGGGATCGCCCACAGCACGGTGTCGATCACATTGTCCTCGGTCAGACCGTAGCGCGGAGCGCGCTTCATGCAGAACCATAGGGCGATAAGAAGTCCGGCGGCGATGAGTACACCGTACCAGTACACGCCGTTGCCGACATCAAGAAATTTGGGGGAGAGGGTGAAGCGCCAGTCGCCGAGAAGTCCGGGGAAGCTGACGTCTGCGTTGGGATAGCTCATGGGGGTGTTCCTTCTTTCTTAGGTTGGAGAATGGAGATCGCGCTGCGTTCCGCCACTACGCTCTCGCGCAGAAAGGCTTCCACATCCGCGCGGGTGACGGAATCGTACAGCTCGGGGAAGCGGAAGGGGTCAAAGCCGCGGAATGTGCCGTCGGCCAGCGAGACGGCGATGTTCTCGAAGCTGTTGAGCGCGCGCAGGGTCGAGCCGAAGCTCGCACGGCGGATCTGCTGGTAAAAGGCCTCGTCCACGCCCTCACGCGCAAGGCGCTGCGCCTCGTCAAGGATGGCGCGCACGACCTCGTCGGGCGCGTCGCTGTCGCCGCCAGCGTAGAAGTAGGCGATGCCGGGGAGCTGGTCGAAGCCGCCGCCGAAGCTGCCGTTGATGAGCCCCTTGTCATAAAGCCGCTGATAGAGCGGGGAGGAATCGCCGAGGAGGATATCGCAGGCCATGTCCGCGATAAGGTCCTGACGCATGAGCGCCTCGCCGCCGGAGACGGCGGCGCACTTGAAGCCGACAAGAAACTGCGGCATCGAGACCTCCATCGTCTCACACCGGCGTTTTTCTACGACATTCAGATCCTCACAGCCGTAATCGCGTTCGATGTGCTCTCCGTGGCTCTGCGGAAGAATATCTTCCGCGATGGCGGCGATCTCATCAGGCGTGACGTCGCCGACGACGCAGAGCATCATGTTTGCCGGATCATAAAACGCGCGGTGACATTCGTAGAGTGTTTCGGGTGTGATCTCCGCAATGCTCTCCACCGTCCCGGCGATGGCTACGCGCGCGGGAGAGGAGCGGTAGAGACATTCGAGCAGATTGGTGTAAATCTTCCAGTCGGGCGTATCCTCGACCATGCGGATCTCCTGCGCGATGATGCCGCGCTCCTTATCCACGCTCTCCTGCGTGAAATAGGGGACGGAGACGAAGGAGAGAAGAATTTTGAGGTTTTCTTCAAAGTGCTCCGTGCAGTCGAAGTAATAGGCGGTGATGGAGTTGGCGGTGAAGGCGTTCGGCTCCGCGCCGTTCTGGCTGAGCGTCTGGAGCGCATTGCCGTCCTCGGTGTCGAACATCTTGTGCTCGAGATAATGGGCGATGCCGGCGGGCGTATCGTACCATGTCCCATTCCGCCGGAACCTCATGTCCATGCCGCCGTAGCGGGTGGTGAAAAAGGCGTAGCGCTTGCGGTAGAGCGGCTTTGGCACGATGGCGATGGACAGGCCGTTGGGAAGCGTCGTGCGCAGCACCGTTTCCCCGATGCGGGGATAGCGCGTTTCATTCCACGTCATGCTCTGTCTCCTCCTTTCCGGTCAGGAAATAGATCGTGTCGGGCTGAATGGTTTGCGCCGCCGCCGCGACACGCTCGGGCGTGACGGCCTTGAGCTGTTCGATCAGCTCATCTGTTCCCTCCCAGAGGCCGGTCGCGGCCTGACCGAGATAGTATTCCTCCAGCCGGCCCGCGCTGTCCTCGCGCGAGCGGAGCGATGAGAGAATACAACTGCGCGCACCCTCAAGCTCCCACGGCTCGAACGCGCCGTCCTGCACGGCCTTGAGCTGTGCGGCGATCTCACGGCAGGCCACGTCGTAATTTTTTGCCTCGATGCCGGAGGAGACGGTGATGATGCCCTTGGAGCGGTGGTAGGACGAGGAGGCAAAGTAGCACAGGGAGAGCTTTTCGCGCACATTCAAAAAGAGCTTGGAGTTCGAGTAGCCGCCGAAAATGAGGTTTGCCAGCAGCAGCGCGGGGGAGTCCTCGCTCGAAGTGCGGTAGCCAATGGCAAGCTTGGACTGCGTGACGTCCATCGTCTCCGTGATCGTGTGAATCTCGGCGGGAGCCGCCACACGCTCGCTGACTGCGGGCTCGACCACACGCTCGCGTGCGAGCGCCGCCAGCGCACGCTCCAGCGCACCCTCCACGCGCTCACATGCGGCGCTGCCGCAGTAAAACAGCTCGATGCGCGCGGTGGCGAGCAGTTCGTTATAGAAGCGGTAAAGCGTCTGATTCGTGATCTTCTGCACGTTTTCCACCGTGCCGAGACGGTCGATGCCGTAGCGCTCCCCACGGCACATTTCCTCCAGCAGCCGCGCGTCGGCATAGTCGCGCTTGTCGTTGAGCAGGCTTTCGATGGCGTCGATGAGGTTTTCCTTTTCACTCTCGACATACTCGCTCAGAAAGCGGCCGTTGTGCGTGAGCGGATCGAGCAGCACCTCGCCGATCAGATCGGCCATCGGCTCGAGCAGGCGTTCGCCGCCGGGGACAAATTCCTCGTCGATAAAGCTGCCGACAAAGCCGAGACACTGGTTTTCGCCCTTCTTGCGCACAGTGTAGGCGATCGACGCGCCATAAAGACGGTCGAGCTCTGCCGCGATCGAGCGCATGTCGCGGTGGCGCATTGTGCCGCGGCGCAGCACGGCGGGCAGCAGCGCGCCGCAGGAGGCGGACTGTTCATCCAGCGGCGTAATGAGCTGCACGCCCAGCACGCCGGTTTTGAATTTGACGGCGGGCACATACGTCAGGTATACGCCCTCCGAGAGTTCCTTTCGCAAAGGCTCCATGAAAACTGCGGTTCCTTTCCATTATATTTTAGGATAGCATAGCACGAAAATGTGAACATTACCACTCTATTTCATAAAATCTTTGCGCTTCGCCGTTTTTCTTGCGAAATATCCTTGACTTTTCTGCTAAACTCATGTAAACTAATTCCTGTTGTAAAGCGATATAACTTTACACGGAATACTCAAAGGAGGATTTCCCCGTGAAAAATCAGACGTTCCGCATGACGATGCTCTTTGACTTCTACGGCGAACTCCTCACGGACCGGCAGAAGGAATTTTATGAGCTTTATTATGATGAGGACCTTTCCCTGTCCGAGATCGCCGAGAATTACGGTATCTCCCGTCAGGGCGTGCGCGACGTGATTGTCCGCGCCGAGGCGTACATGACGGAGATCGAGGATAAGACGGGGCTTGTTAAGCGCTTTATGCAGATGACCCCGCACCTTGACCGCATCGCCGAGGCGGCGGATGCGCTCCGGAAGCTCAACTACCGCCAGTATGAGGATTCTCGAATCGAAGAGCTTGTGACCGCGATCGAAACGGAGACTGCGGCACTCAAGGAGTAAAAGGAGTTACCGATGGCATTTGAGGGCCTGAGCGAAAAACTCAGCAGTATCTTTAAAAACCTGCGCGGCAAGGGCCGCCTGAGCGAGAACGATATCAAGCTCGCCATGCGCGAGGTGCGCCTGGCGCTGCTTGAGGCGGATGTGAGCTATAAGGTTGTCAAGGACTTTATCGCCAAGGTGTCCGAGCGTGCGGTCGGCGTTGAGGTGCTCGAGAGCCTGACCCCCGCCCAGCAGGTCATCAAGATCGTCAACGACGAGCTGACCGCACTCATGGGCGGCGCGAACGCGCGGCTGACCTTTGCCAACAACCCGCCGACGGTTGTGATGATGGTCGGCCTTCAGGGCGCCGGTAAGACGACGAATGTTGCCAAGCTTGCCGGGCTTCTGCGCCGTCAGGGACACCGTCCGCTGCTCGTGGCGTGCGACGTGTACCGTCCGGCGGCGATCACGCAGCTTCAGGTCGTCGGCAGCCAGCTGAACCTTCCGGTTTTCGAGATGGGGCAGATCGATCCGGTTACCATTGCCTCCGAAGCCGTGAAGTACGCAAAGGATCACGGCAACGATGTGCTCTTTCTCGATACCGCCGGCCGCCTGCATGTGGATGAAGAGCTGATGGACGAGCTCAAGCGCGTCAAGGCGGCGGTGAAGCCCAACGAGATCTTGCTGGTTGTGGACGCCATGACTGGTCAGGACGCTGTGAACGCGGCAAGCGCGTTCGACGAGGCGCTCGGCATCGACGGCGTTGTGCTCACCAAACTCGACGGCGACGCACGCGGCGGCGCTGCGCTCTCCATCCGCGCGGCTACCGGCAAGCCCATCAAGTTTGTCGGCACGGGTGAAAAGCTCGACATGATCGAGCCGTTCCATCCCGACCGCATGGCCTCGCGCATCCTCGGCATGGGCGATGTGCTCAGCTTCATTGAAAAGGCGGAGCAGCATGTCGACGAGGAAAAGGCAAAGAAGCTGGAGGAAAAGCTGCGGCAGAACCGCTTCACGCTGACGGATTATTATGATCAGCTCGTGCAGATCAAGGGCATGGGCGATCTGAGCCAGCTGGCGGAAATGATGCCCGGCGGGATGGGAAAGCAGCTCGCGGGTGCGGAAATTGACCCGAAGGTGATGGCGCACACCGAGGCCATCATCCTCTCCATGACGCCGGAGGAACGCGAGAATCCGAAGATCCTCGGCGCAAGCCGCAAAAAGCGCATCGCCGCCGGCTGCGGACTGGAGGTCGTGGACGTCAACCGCCTGTTAAAGCAGTTCGAGATGATGCAGGACCTGATCAAGCAGGTGACGCGGGGCAAGATGCCGCGCGGTCTCGGCGGCAAGGGCGGCATGAGCCGGCTGCACGGCTTCGGGCGCAGGAAGCGCTTTAAGTAAAAATTGTTGATTCATGCTTTACGCATACGATCATAAATACAAAAATACATTTCACTTTGGAGGAAAACATCATGGTCAAAATTCGTCTGCGCCGTATGGGCGCCAAGAAGGCTCCTTTCTACCGCGTTGTCGTTGCGGATTCCCGTTATCCCCGTGACGGCCGCTTCATTGAGGAGATCGGTACCTACAATCCCTGCGTGAGCCCCGCCGAGATCAAGATCGACGCCGAGCGCGCTCAGGAGTGGATCAAGACCGGCGCTCAGCCCACCGACACGGTCCGCGCGCTGCTCAAGCGAATCAACGCGATTTGATTTGCAGGTGCAAAGCATGAAGGACTTGCTGCTCTACATCGCCAAAAATCTGGTCGAGCATCCGGATGAGGTCACGGTGACAGAGAAGCAGGGAACGGACGAGCTGACGTTGGAGCTGCACGTCGCCCCTGATGATATGGGTAAGGTGATCGGCCGTCAGGGCCGCATTGCCAAGGAGATCCGTACCGTCATCCGCTCCTATGCGCAGCGCACCGGAGAAAAGGTATCCGTCGATATCGTAGATTGAAAAAAGCATCCATCCGCTTTCATGCGGATGGATGCTTTTTTGTCCGGAGTGCGTCAGACCTCTTTGCTTTTGTCAAAGTGGTAGCGCGCGAAGCTTTTATACTGCGCCGCATAATACCGTGCGAGCCGGTATATGCGCGCGGGGGAGAGGTCGCCCCTGCACCAGAGCGTGTGCATGGCCGGATAGCTCTCCAGCTCCTCGCGCAGCGCGGGTGCGGTGACATACTTGCGGATGATGCCGCGGGGGACGTTCATCCAGAGCGCGGTGCTTTCGTTATAGATGCACCCCTCGCGCCGGCCATAGACGACATCCTCGGTGAGCAGCTTCATCATGTTGATGCCCGCCGCGCGGCAGAAAAAGCTTGAGCGTCCGAGCCGTGGATTGATTTCAAAGAGAACATAACGGCCCGTGCGGGAATCGTACTTCATGTCGATGTTGGAGAAGCCGACATAGCCAAGCGCCTCCAGAAACTGCTGCATTTTATCGTAGAGCAGCGTATCGCCGCGCGAGACGATAGCGGCATAGTTGCCGATGCTCTTGGGATCGTAGTATTCCAGAACCGGCTGGCCGAGGCACATCGCGCGCACATGGCCGTCGATATCGGAATAGCTGTTGAGCACGCGCATGGCGTCGTCTCCGCCGGGGATGAACTCCTGCAAAATGAGCCTACCGCGGTAGGACGAGGCATTCATGCTGCGCACCATTTCAAGGTATTGCTCTTTGGTGTCGAAGAAGAATACCTTCTTTTTCCCCTCAAAGTGACAGCGGAGATAGTCGAGTGCGTTGGAGTTTTCAGGCTTGACGACGATGGGAAAATCGAACGGCAGCTGCTCGGCGGCCTTGGCGCGCTCTTCGGGTGCGGCGATAACGGTTTTGGGATAGTCCATACCGTACTGCTCACAGAGGGCGTAGAACTTATCCTTGGTGTCGAAGGTCTCAAGCAGCTCCTCGGAGATGAAGCGGTTGGCGATCAAGCCCTCGAAGTGTGCATAATGGCGGCAGAGAAGGCCGGTGTAGTAATCCGAGCACGGGATGACGAGCAGCTTTTCATACATCCTGCTGCACTCACGCAGTACGCCGAGCAGTGCGTCGGGGAATACCTCCTCGCGCTCAAAATTTTCGATGATGCGGCAGGTGAAGAGCTTCGAGTGGCGCGTGGGGATCAGCTGCTGCGTGCACAGCAGCAGCGGTGTGACGGTGGGGTAGGCCTCGCGGAACAGCCGCGCCGTGCCATAGGCGTTCTCATCGCTGCCGAGGATGATCGGCAGAAAATCCTGCTTTGTCTGAGCGGTCATGCCTGCGTGCTCCTTTCGTCGTATTCAGCAAGGTATTTGAGCGTCAGCTCCACGTCGCTCGGATAGGGAATAAATTCCCGCCCGCGTTTCATGGTCGTCTCCTCACCCTTGCCGGTGAGCAGAATGACGCGCGGCTCCGT
>CAKTOJ010000044.1 GCA_934589665.1 uncultured Oscillospiraceae bacterium
ACCTGGCTCTTGTCCCAGAAGCGGGGATTGAGAGCCGCGATCTGCATGGCAACATCTTTGGCGATCTCACCGGCGTCGATGCCGCCGTCGACCTTGAAGTTGACGAGCACGCCGATCTTGCCGCCGGCATGGATATAAGGCGTGGAAACATTCTCAGAGAAGCGGGCAAAGCGGCGGACCTGAATGTTCTCGCCGATAACGAGAACCATCTCCTGACGCTCCTCCTCAACCGTGTGGCCGTTGCCATAGGGAGCAGCCATCAGGGCCTCGAGATCCTTGGGGTTCTCCTTGGCGACGACAGCGGCGACGCCCTTGACGAAGTTCTGGAACTTCTCGTTCTTACCGACGAAGTCGGTCTCGGCATTGACCTCAACCACAACGCCCACGCCGTCGATGACGGTGGCGTAAGCCATGCCCTCTGCGGCAACACGGCTGGCCTTCTTTGCGGAGGCGGCAAGGCCCTTCTCACGCAGATACTCGATCGCCTTGTTGATATCGCCGTCGCACTCGCTCAACGCCTTCTTGCAGTCCATCATGCCCACGCCGGTCATTTCGCGCAGGTTCTTTACATCAGCAGCACTAATAGCCATATTCTTGTCCTCCTGTAAAATTTAGGCCTGAGCCTCGCCCTCGGTCTTTTCCGCCGCGGCATCCTCAGTCACTTCACCCTGCTTGCCCTCGATCATGGCGTTGGCCATGATGGAAGCGATCAGCTTGATGGCGCGGATCGCGTCGTCGTTGCCGGGGATGGGATAGTCGATCTCATCGGGATCGCAGTTGGTATCGGCGATGGCGACAACGGGAATGCCGAGCTTATGAGCCTCAGCAATGGCGTTGCGCTCCTTGCGGGTGTCAACGATGAACAATGCGCCGGGCAGACGGTTCATTTCCTTCACGCCGCCGAGATACTTCTCGAGCTTCTCGATCTCACCGAGATGCTTCATAACTTCCTTCTTGGGCAGCATATCGAAGGTGCCGTCCTCCTGCATCTTCTTGAGCTGGTTGAGACGGTCCACGCGGGTGCGCATGGTCTTGAAGTTGGTCATCATGCCGCCGAGCCAGCGGGCGTTGACATAGTACATATTGCAGCGAAGAGCCTCATCCTTGATGGCCTCCTGCGCCTGCTTCTTGGTGCCGACGAACAGCAGGGACTGGCCGCTCTCGGAGATGCTGCGCACGAAGTTATAGGCTTCCTCGAGCTTCTTGACGGTCTTCTGCAGGTCGATGATATAGATGCCGTTGCGCTCCGTGTAAATGTAGGGAGCCATCTTGGGGTTCCAGCGGCGGGTCTGATGACCGAAGTGGACGCCTGCCTCGAGCAGGGCTTTCATGGATACGACGTTTGCCATTGCTTATAGTTTCTCCTTCAAATTTAGTTTTACCTCCGAAGCCTTCATCCCCCCTGCCAACCTGATTGGCACAGACAGAAAGTCCGGTCTCCGTGCGGATTACCCGAATATTATACCCCTCATTGTCTGATAATGCAAGTATTTTTTCAAAGGTTCTTTTCATTTCTCACGCAGGATTTGTAAAGTTTTTTGAACATTCTGCATTTTTTCGTCATTTGCTCTTGCATTTCTGCTCTTTTTTCCTATAATAGAGCGCATCAAGCGAATCTGTTCCACTCAAGCTATCCAGAGTCGGAGTTCATTCCCTTGCGGGAACCGGCTCTGGTCTTTTCGCCTTTTTCAGCCAGCTTTAAAGCCGGCGGCGCCGGCCGCGCCTGTCGTGCCGCGGCGGCTCCTGCCGCGCCATGGGCTTGTCGACAAGGATGATGTCATCGCCAACCTGCCGGATGCACTCCCAGGGGATGAAGTATTCCTCACCCCGCCCGAACAGGCCGAAAAAGCGAAACGGCCCCGGTACGATAAGCGCGGTCATCTGTCCCTCGGGCAATCGGCACTCCACGTCGCCGACATAGCCCAGACGGCAGCCGTCGCTGATGTTGATGACTTCTTTGCATCGAAGGTCTGTAAAACGGCAGTCCATTGCATGCACCCCCACTCGCCGTTATTTTATGCGCGGCACAGGAAGTCCTATCCCTTTTGTGCCGGAGACGTCCGCACGCTCCCCCCGCAGTCATATTTTATAAAAGGATCGGAGGAACCCCCATGCAAGAAATCCAGCTCAATATGTATCATGCTCTGGCGCTTGGTGCGGCCATGTACTGGCTCGGCCTGACACTGACGCGGAAGATTTCCGTGCTCAAGCGCTTCTGCGTCCCCGCGCCGCTCGTCGGCGGCCTGTGCTTTGCAATCGTCAATACCGTTCTTTACGCCGCCGGCACCGCGGTCATCACCTTTGACGACACGCTCCAGAGCGTTTTCATGATCATGTTCTTCACCACCGTCGGCTTCACCGTGAGCATCCCCATGCTCATCAAAAGCGGCAAAGCCGTTCTTCTGCTGCTGGCACTGAGCGTCGCAATGATCGTGCTTCAGAACGCAGTCGGCAGCGGTGTGATGCTTCTGATGGGCAAGAACCCGCTTTTTGGCCTCGGCTGCGGTTCGATCTCCATGATCGGCGGGCCCGGCACGGCTGCCGCCATCGGCAATGATCTGGAGGCCGCTGGGGCGGTCGGCGGTACGACGGTCGCCGTGGCCGCGGCGACCTTCGGTTTGATCTTCGGCTCGCTGCTCGGCGGCCCGATCGCGCGCCGCCTGATCGTCAAGAACCATCTGCGTGAAGAGCTGCCCGAGGACCACGAGCACGAGGAGGATGCCGATGACGCGCACTTCACCACGCACTCCAACAGCTTTCTTTTCGGCTTCCTGCTGCTTGTGTTCTGCGTCGGCCTCGGCGATTTTGTCACTGCCTGTCTGACAAAGCTCTTCGGCTTCAACTTCCCCGGCTACATCGGCGCGATGCTTGTGGCCGCCCTGATCCGCAACATCATCGACCATACCGGACACATTGAGTTCCCCGCCGCAGAGATTTCCACGATGGGCAGCATGTTCCTCTCTATCTTCCTCTCCATGGCGCTCTCGGGTCTCAAGCTCTGGCAGCTGGTGGACCTGGCGCTGCCGATGATTGTCTGCCTCGCCGCCGAGGTGATCCTGATGGTTGTCTTCTCCATTTTCGTCGTCTTCCCGATCATGGGCCGCAGCTACGATGCCGCGATGATCACTGCCGGCTTCATCGGCTTCGGCATGGGCGCGACATCCAACGCCATGGCAAACATGCAGGCGGTCTCCCGCCGCTACGGCCCCTCTCCCGCCGCGTATTTCGTCATTCCGATGGTCGGCGGACTGTTCAACGATTTCTTCAACGCCGCCATCATCGCCTTCAGCATTGGTATTCTTTCCTGACCGCACCATATCGCATCACGCCGCCGGCAGTTTTGCCGGCGGCGTTTTTTTGAACCGCTCCGGTGCGCGGAATCCATCGCTTCGCGTCGAACGATAAAAAATATCACAGTCCCTTTGCCGTATGTTTCCGCCGTACGCGGAAATACTGAAGAGCAGTAAATCGCAAAGGAGGCGGTAATCCTGCTCGGCAAGGTGGAAATCTGCGGTGTGAACACGGCAAGGCTGCCGACGCTCAAATCCGAGGAAATGGCAGAGCTCCTGCGACGCAGCCGTGAGGGCGACGCGCAGGCGCGGGAGACGCTCATTCAGGGAAATCTCCGGCTCGTGCTCTCGGTCATTCAGCGCTTTGCCAGCCGCGGCGAAAATGCGGATGACCTCTTTCAGGTCGGCTGCATCGGCCTCATCAAGGCAATTGACAACTTTGATATCTCCCAGAACGTCCGCTTTTCAACCTATGGCGTTCCAATGATTATTGGCGAGATCCGCCGCTATCTGCGCGACAACAGCGCCATCCGCGTCAGCCGCTCAATGCGCGACACAGCCTACCGCGTCCTGCAGGCGCGGGAAAAGCTTCAGCGGGAAAATCAGCGCGAGCCGACCGTCGAGCAGATCGCCCGCGAGCTGGATATTCCCCGCGAGGAGGTCGTCTTCGCCATGGACGCCGTGGTCGACCCGGTTTCACTCTTCGACCCCGTTTATTCTGACGGAAGCGGCGACGCCGCCTGCGTGATGGATCAGGTGCGCGACACGCGCAACACCGATGAGAGCTGGCTCGACCGGCTTGCCCTGCGCGAAGCGGTGGACAAGCTCACACCGCGCGAGCAGCGTATTCTGTCCATGCGCTTTTATGACGGAAAAACGCAGATGGAGGTCTCCGGTGAGATCGGCATTTCACAGGCACAGGTTTCTCGACTGGAAAAGAACGCCATCAACACGATCCGGAAAAATCTATAGCGCAGCCGTGCTTATGGCAGGCTGCGCTATATTTAATACCTCCCATCCCCCTTCACCGCTTGACATTCTCCTGTTTCCCGATAGAATAATAGTGGTATTTCGCGGCTATTTTTATCCCGCGTTACGGAAATCACAGAACAGGAGTTTTTTATCATGAATTATGATGTTGCCATCATCGGCGCAGGCCCGGGCGGCATTTTCTCCGCTTATGAGCTCACAAAACTCTCCCCCTCCCTCAAGATCGCGGTGTTCGAGGCCGGACACAGTCTGGAAAAGCGCCGCTGCCCCATTGACGGCAAAAAGGTCAAAAGCTGCATCGGCTGCAAAAGCTGCTCGATCATGAGCGGCTTCGGCGGCGCGGGCGCCTTTTCCGACGGCAAGTACAATATCACCAACGATTTCGGCGGCACGCTGTATGAATACATCGGTAAGCAACAGGCGCTCGACCTGATGCACTATGTCGACGAGATCAACATGCTCTACGGCGGCGAGGGCACTAAGCTCTACTCCACCGCGGGTTCCAAGTTCAAGAAGCTCTGCATCCAGCACAAGCTCAAGCTCCTCGATGCCTCCGTGCGCCATCTTGGTACGGACATCAACTATGTTGTGCTCCAGAATCTTTACAATGACCTCAAGGATAAGGTCGACTTCTATTTTGACACGCCTGTACAGGCGGTTGAGGCAAAGGCCGAGAGCTACACCGTCGTGTGTGCTGACGCGCAGTACGAGTGCGGGAAGTGCATCATCTCCGTCGGCCGCAGCGGCAGCAAGTGGATGGAGGGCGTGTGCAAAACGCTCAATATTCCCACCAAGTCCAACCGCGTGGACCTCGGCGTGCGCGTCGAGCTGCCGGCGGTCGTGTTCTCCCATTTAACGGATGAGCTCTATGAGAGCAAGATCGTCTACCGCACGGAGAAATTCGAGGACAATGTGCGAACCTTCTGTATGAACCCGCACGGCATCGTTGTCAACGAAAACACGAACGGCATTGTCACGGTCAACGGCCACAGTTACGAGGACGCGGCCATGCAGACCGAGAACACCAACTTCGCGCTTCTCGTCGCCAAGCACTTCTCCGAGCCGTTCCACGATTCCAACGGCTACGGCGAGTCTATCGCCCGCCTTTCCAATATGCTCGGCGGTGGAGTCATCGTCCAGCGCTTCGGCGACCTTGTGCGCGGACGGCGCAGCACCGTCAAGCGCATTGAGGAGGGACTCGTCACGCCCACGCTCGCGGCGACGCCCGGCGATCTGAGCCTTGTTCTTCCCAAGCGTATCCTCGACGGCATCATCGAAATGATCTACGCATTGGATAAGATCGCCCCCGGCACAGCAAATGACGATACGCTGCTCTACGGTGTGGAGGTCAAGTTCTACAACATGGAAGTCGCGCTGGACGAGCATCTGGAGACGCCGCACAAGGGCCTGTATGTCATCGGCGACGGCAGCGGCATCACACACTCCCTCTCCCACGCTTCGGCCAGCGGCGTATTCGTCGCACGGGATATCCTCTCTCAGGACGCCTGAGCGGACACAAACGCATAAAAAAAGACGGCAGCTTTTCAGCTGCCGCTTTTTTTTCGTTTTGGCTCCGGTAGTTCCGCATACATTGCATCCAGCAATCCTGTCAAAGCCGCCGGATCGTCCACAATGTCGGCCATCAGCATCTCCTTAGCCCCCGGATAGGGCGCCTCGCGGGACGCTCCCGGCAGATGCGCGGCCGCGGCGGGCACCGGCTTGACGAGAAGCCGGTCATCGTAGATCCCACCCACGACCTTCCCGCGGTAATAGAGGACGAATTCACCCATCATTGCCCGATAGGTGATCCCCTCCAGTCCGGAGAGCTGATCTAAAACAAACTGCAAATATGTTCTGCTCGAAGCCATCCGCTCAGACCTTGAAGCTGTCCTTAAGCGTAACGGAGCGGTTGAATACCAGATGATCGGCGGAGCAGTCGCGGTTATCCAGGCAGAAATAGCCCAGACGCATAAACTGGAAGCTCGGAGCCGTCTTTCCCTTCTTCTCCGTCCGGTCGTAGGCCGCAGCCACATCGCGCATGCGCGCTTCGACCTTGCAGCCGGTGAGCACCTCAAGCGAATCGGGATTCATGCAGGCAAGGAAGTCCTTGTCCGCACCATCAGGCGCGGGATCGCTGAAGAGCTCGCTGTACACGCGCACCTCGGCATCAATGGCCGTGGCGGCATCGACCCAGTGGATCGTCGCACCCTTGACCTTGCGCCCATCGGCAGGATCGCCGCCGCGGGAGTCGGGGTCATACTCGGCGGCAACTTCAATCACATTGCCGTTTTCGTCCGTTTCATAGCCAACGCACTTGATCAGATATGCGCCTTTCAGGCGGCACTCCGGACCGCCGGGGAACAGACGCTTATATTTGGGGATCGGCTCAGCCATAAAGTCGTCCGCCTCGATCCAGCACTCACGGGAGAAGGTGATCTCGTGCGTGCCGGAGGTGGGATCGGTGGGATTGTTCTCGACCGAGAAGGTCTCGCTCTTTCCCTCCGGATAATTCGTGATCACAAGCTTGACCGGATGCAGCACGCCCATCGTGCGCTCGGCAGAAGCGTTGAGATCCTCGCGCAGGCAGTGCTCAAGGAAGCCGTATTCGACCACGCTCGCGCTCTTGGCCACGCCGATGCGATCGCAGAAATTGCGGATGGAGCGGGGCGTGAAGCCCCGGCGGCGCAGGCCGCAGAGCGTCGGCATCCGCGGATCGTCCCAGCCGGAGACGATCCCCTCCTCCACGAGCTTTCTGAGCTTGCGCTTGCTCATCACCGTGTGATCGATGCCAAGGCGGGCAAACTCGATCTGGCGGGGCTTGCAGGGCGCGGAAACATTGTTCACCACCCAGTCGTAGAGCGGGCGGTGCGCCTCAAACTCCAGCGAGCAGAGCGAGTGCGTGATGCCCTCAAGCGCGTCCTGAATGGGGTGGGCAAAGTCGTACATCGGGTAGATACACCACTTGTCGCCCTGGCGGTGGTGGTGCATGTAGCGGATGCGGTAAATAACCGGATCACGCATGTTGAAGTTGCCGCTGGCCAGATCAATCTTCGCGCGCAGCGTGCGGCTGCCCTCGGGAAACTCGCCGTTTTTCATGCGCTCAAAGAGATCAAGATTCTCCTCCACATCGCGGTCGCGGTAGGGGGAAACGGCGGGCTTGCCGATGTCGCCGCGGTACTCCTTCGCCTGCTCGGGTGTCAAATCGCAGACATAGGCAAGGCCCTTCTTGATAAGCTCCACGGCATACTCATAGTCCTTTTCAAAGTAGTCGCTGCCGTAGAAAAAGCGGTCGCCCCAGTCAAAGCCCAGCCAGTGAATATCCTCCTTGATGGCGTCGACGAACTCAACATCCTCCTTGGTGGGGTTGGTGTCGTCCATGCGGAGGTTGCACAATCCGCCGAAGCGCTCGGCAGTGCCGAAGTCAATGGTCAACGCCTTGCAGTGGCCGATGTGCAGATAGCCGTTCGGCTCAGGCGGAAAACGGGTGTGAACCTGCTGGCCCTGGAAGCGACCACCCTCCGCAATGTCTTCTTCGATGAAGGCGTCAATAAAGTTTTTGCCCTCGCTCTCGCTTTCGGCGGCGGGCACTTTGACTTCCTCAGCCATGTTGATTCATTCCTTTCTTTGCGCCTGATCGGTCAGGCAGAATAATGTTTGATTATAGTCCTTTTATCCCCTGTTTGCAAGGATTTTATTGCACGTCTCGACGAGTTGTTCGCGCGTCGTCAGGCACCCGAGCACATCGAGCAGTGCCCCGGTAGAAAGATGCTCCGGCAGTGCGAGCTCCTTGAGCAGCGCGGCGCGGCGGGCCTTACCCCCCGGTCCAATCAGTCCAAGCTCCATTAAATCAGCATATGTCAAGGGATTTCGTTTGACAGATTCCTCCTGCTCAAAGGTCGCTCCCGACGCGCGCAGCGCGTCCAGCAGCACCTCCGGACGCATCCCCTCAACGCCGAGCTTGCCCTCCTTGCCCGCCGTGCGCTTGCGCTTTTCCTTGCCGTACACGTCGGGAACATAAGCGTGGAGTACACGTCCGCTCTGGATGCTCCCCTTGAGATGATTGCGGATCACAAAGCCCGCGCCATCCGGATCGGTGAAGAGAATGATGCCGCACGTCTCCGCCAGACGGCGCAGCAGCGCCGTCTTTTCCCGGTCATTGAATATGCCGAAGCCGCCCAGCTCCAGAATGGACGCGTCCACGACCTGCGAGAGCGTGTTTTTATCATACCGGCCCTCGACCACGATCGTCTCTTTGATTTTCGGTTTCTTCATCGTCACACCTTCTGTGCCAGCTCCATAACCAGCAGCTTGAGCTCGCCCTCGCGGTCGATGCCCTTCTCGCTCTTCATGCGCCGGTCAAGCTTCTGGCAGAGCGCAAGGCTGCGCTCGCACCATTCATGCGTTGTCTTTCGCGCTGCGTCGAGCAGCAGCCGCGCGGGATAGTCCGAACGCATGCCCCACAGATCCATCAGCCAAAGCCTGTCCTTCCCCGATTCGATCGCAAGGCGGGCCGTGTAGAGCCGCCGAAGCTCCTTTGCGATCACGCCGAGGATCATGATGGGCTCCTCCTGCTTTTTAAGAAGCTGGCCGAGAAGCTCGCTTGCGCGGTCATAGTTTCCCTTCGTCACAGCGCTCGTCATGTCGAATACCACCGCGTCGAGCACCGGATCGGCCACCGCGTTGATGTCCTCAACCGTCACGCTCTTTCCCTTGGCATAGGCGCCGATCTTCTCGATCTCCGGCACAAGGCCTGTCATCAGGCTGCCGCAGGTGAACATCAGATGCTCTGCCGTGCGCGTGTCGATATCGTGCCCCGTCGCGCGGAAGCGGCGCGCGATCCAGTTGATGAGGTCGCTTCGCTCCTGCGGCTCGAACTTGACCTCCTGCGCCTTGCCGGAGAGCGCAGCATAGAGCTTTTTATATGTCTTGTTCGGCTTATACTCCACCAGATCGTAAACGAAGATCAGGCAGCAGTATTCCGGGAAGTCACCCAGCAGCGCAATGAGCTTTGTCCGCTGCTCCTCGCCGAGCTTATACAAATCACAGTCCGTGACGACGATCAGCGTGCGCTCGGCCATCATCGGCATCGCCTCGGTCATTTCGGCAAGCTCCTCCATCGTCAGGCCCTTGCCGGAGACGCGGTGGAAGTTGAACTCCTCGAACCCCGCCGGAACCAGCTTTTTCTGTAACTCTTTGAGGTAGTATTCACGCAGATAGCTCTCCTCGCCGTAGAAAATATATAGCTCGCCGAGCGTGCCCGCAGCGAGATCGGCCTTGAGCTTCTGGTAGCCCTTCACACTTGTTTTCTTTTCCGCCATAGTATTCCTCAATTCACTCTGATATGAATATTTCCCTGCAGATCCGTCCGGTACACGGACACGCCCGCGTCCGTCAGGCGCAGCAGCGCCTCTTCGGTCGGATGGCCGTAGCTGTTGTTTCCGACGCTCACCACGCCGACCTCCGGCGCAGTCATCTCCAGCAGCTCCGTACTCGTGGAGTAGCGCGAACCATGATGGCCGACAAGCAGAACCTCAATGTCCGACATTGAATACGTGTCGAGCAAAAGCCGCTCCGTTTCGCTGTCCATGTCGCCGGTGATGAGCGTGTCAAATTCTCCCGCCGTACATAGAACGGTCAGACCCAGTTCGTTTGCATCGCCCTCGCCCACAGGCGGATAGACTGTCAGTTTGGCGCCGCCGAGCGCGGCAGTCGTCTCCTCCGTCACATAGCGCACAGGCACTCCGTAACGCTCCGCGAGCGCAAGCACAGCGGTCTTTTCGCCCTCTTCCTCAGCGATATCCGGCAGATACAGCGCATCCACGCGCATCCGCGAGAACAGCTCGGCAAGACCGTTGGCATGGTCGGCATGATAATGCGTGAGCACGACCGCGTCCAGACTGCGGATTCCGGCGCTGGAGAAATAATCTCCCGCAACACCACCCGCGCCGATGTAGGAATTGCTGCTGCCGCAGTCCACAAGCGCGCCGTGTCCGTGCGAGATGAACGCGACGCTCTCTCCCTGTCCGACATCGAGCGCTGTAACGTGCAGTGTGCCGCGCTCAAAGCGCGCGGCGTTCGCCCAAACGGTGAAGACGAGTGTCAATACGGCAAGCGTGACCGCCGCATGATAGCGGTATCTTCCCCGCCGTGTGATCACGCACACCGCAAACAGCGCATAGACATAGACCAGCCACAGCACGGAAAGGGTCGAGTTGAAGTAAAGCGCGTAAAACGGCAGCCGGACGATCCAGCCCGTAACCGTGAGCACAAAGCGGATACCGAGCGTCGCCGGTACGGCGGCAAACGGTGCAGCCGCCGGAAAAAGCATCGACACCAGCACACCGAGCAGTCCGGCGGCAAAGGTCAGGCTCACCACCCACAGGCAGATGAGATTGCTCAAAAACGCCGCGAACGAAAGATTCCCAAAATACCATGCGCACAGCGGCGTGGAAAACACTGTCGCACCCAGCGTAGTGGCAAACGAAATCAGGATCGGACGCAGCAGCCGGTTTTTCGTCCGGATGCGCTCCGTCAAATACGGCGTAAGGCTGGCAAGACCCGCCACCGCCGCAAAGGAGAGCTGAAGACTGATGCTGGCAATGGCAAAAGGATTCTTCAACAGCAGCAGTCCCAGCGCGAAAAGCACCGAGGTTGGCGGATCGCTCTCCCGCCCGAACAACGGCGCAATCTGCGTCATCGAGATCATAGTGACCGCACGCAGCACGCTCGGCGACGCGCCGGTCATAAGCGCATAAAGAAGCAGCAGCGCAATCGTCACTGCACAGCGCACACGGCGGTGCACCGGACGCAGCAGAGCATCCAGAAGCGCGGCAAGAAACGCGCAGTGCAGGCCGGAGACGGCCATGATATGGTAGATCCCCGCCTCGGAAAGCCGCGTCGAATCACCTTCGTCCAACCGGCTCTTGTCACCAAGCAGCAATGCATGCAGGAATCCGGACTCCCGCTCTCCGAAGCTCCGGTCAAGCGTCTCCCCGAGCGCGCGGGCCATGCGCTGCGGTGCATAGCGCAGCGCACCAGCATTTCCCTCTTCATATTCCGGCTCACCTCTGCTGTAGAGCAGAAGATAGACACCCTTAGCGGTAAAACTGCGCAGCTCGTCCCCTGATTCTGTTGGGTCAACCGCACTGTGAAAGGCGACCTCGTCAGTCACTCGCTGTCCCGGTTCAAGCGTCAGGAGCGATGTGTCGCCGTAGTAAGCCGCATAACCGTGCACGCCGCGGTCGAGAATACAGACCGTCACCTTTGCGCCGTACTTCGTCTCCTTTGCGTAGCCGCAAAGCTCCATCGTCACGCACTCCTGACCTCCGGCCAGCGCCTCGTTCGGTTCGGCGATCAAACGGATGCACAGCGCGTTATACAAAAGCGCGAACGCACAGGCGGCTGTGCACAAGAACACCGTTCTTCTCCGTGCGCCGTGTGCCGCAAAGCCAATCAGCCCTGCAAGGCAGACTGCCAGCGCCGCAGCCGGAAGCGCAGATGTCGGCAGCACATACTGCGCTGCTGCACAGCCAAGGGCAAAGGCGGCGCAGAGGATCGCAAGCGGGCGCATCACGGCTCGTCAGTCAGGCCGAGCAGATAGTCGGTGCTGACACCGTAATACTCAGCCAGCTTGATGACCGCCCAAACAGGGATCTCACGCTCGCCCTTTTCATAACGCCAATAGACGTTGCGGTTCATATTCAGATAGGCCGCTATTTCAATCTGCGTTTTGTCATGGTCGGCACGCAGATCTTCCAGCCGTTTGAAGTACATGGAATCACCTCTGAAATTATGCTACCATTTGGTAACAATTCCTTGCAGTTCTTCACCCATACGGTTGAAACCAGATTTATGATACGGCAAGCCGTTCATTTTGATAAGATTATTTCGCCGTCCGTGCAAAAAAAAAAGGTATCTCCGGGGCGGAGATACCTCTTTGTGCTGTACCGTTTTAGTCCTCGGTCTCCCAGTTGTGGTAGGTGTTCTGCACGTCTTCGTTGTCCTCGAGCATATCGAGCAGCTTTTCCATGTTCTTGATGTCCTCTTCGCTCGTGAGCTTGACGTAGGTCTGCGGAACAAGGCTGATGTCGGCGCTGACGAAGGTGTAGCCCTTGGCCTCCAGCGCGGCGATGACATCGTTGAAGGCGTCGGGATCGGTGGTAATCTCAAACACCGGGCCGTCAGCGGTGAAGTCGGCCGCACCGGCCTCGAGCGCGTCCATCATCACGGTGTCCTCATCATAGTCGCCGTCCTCATTGTCGATGATGATGACGCCCTTGCGGTCGAACGACCAGCTCACGCAGCCCTGCGCGCCCATGCCC
>CAKTOJ010000045.1 GCA_934589665.1 uncultured Oscillospiraceae bacterium
GCTCATCTCCAACTCTGGCTGCGTATTTTTCATAGCCTTCGTTAGCTAAGTATTCACTCGCCCAAGAGGTCTGCCACAACGGTTCTCGGTCTGTCAATGCAGCATCCTGTGGTGTCATCGGCGCAATAACTACTGGCACCTGATGATTGGCGGCATCATAAACAAACGGACGAAACTGCACAGCTCTCACCTCATAAGCAGTATACCACGGTTTTTGTGAAAAATGAAGTAACAAATTGAAGGCATCGCATCTGCGTTTTTTATTCCAAAAACGCACCGCTGTAAACAAAGAGTACGACCGCAACTCTGTCCTCGCTTTACAGCAAAGACTTCTTGCAGACGCTGCCAAGAAATTCAGCCTTACACTTTGGGCAATACAGCAGGTGCCCGTATCAAAATCGCAGGCCACTATTCATTGCTTAATGCAATCAATTGTTTGAGTACCTCGCCCATATCAGCAACAGCGCCGTAATCAGCATGGCTAAAAATAGCCGCTCCCGGGTCCTTGTTGACGGCAATCGTCAGCTTCGCGTCCCGAACGCCCTCGGTGTGCTGGATCGCGCCCGACACACCAAAATACAGGCAGATCTTCGGATGCACCGTGCAGCCCGTCTGTCCGATCTGCCGGTCAAAGGGAATACTGCCGTCATCCACCAGCGGGCGCGTACCGCCCACCATCGCGCCGATTTTCTGTGCGAACTGCTCGGCAAGCGCAAGGTTATCCCCCTCAAGCGCTCCGCGGCCGACGGAGACGATCGTCTCCGCGCCAAGGATGGATTCCGCGCTGTCTTCCTCAATGTTGAGCACCTCGACTCTGGATGCAGCCTCGATCCCCTCCAGCTCCGTAACGGCGGGCGCGGTATCGGAAAGCGGCGCGGACTCATGGATCCCGCCTACAAGCACGGTAACCAGCTTCGGTCCACCCTTTTCCACGCACACGCACATCGCATTCGCGCCAAACGCGCTCTTGCGCTGGATGAACTCCCCATGCTCGTCCACGTCAAGCTCGGAGCAGTCAGCCGTAAGGCCAACCCCCAGACGCACCGCCACACGGGAGAAAAGCGCTCTGGCCGTCCGGCTCGCCGGAATGATCACGCTCTCCGGCGCAAGCTTCTCCAGCGCATCCGCCGCCACGACGCTCAGCGCGTCATCCTGAAACGCGGATACGCTGGTCTTGACGACCGTAACGCCGATGCCGTCGAAAGCAAGCTGAGGCGAAATTGCAGATGTATCCTCGCCAAATGCCAGCATGGTGATCTGCTGCCCACTCTTGAGCGCATATTCCCGCACTAATGTGACAATCTCCGCGGCGCTCGGTTCAACAACATTGTTAAACTGCTCTGCGTAGATATAAATATTACTCATCTCTCAGGCCCTCCAGCAGAGACTTGATCTCCTTTGCCGCCTCAGCCGCGTCGCTGCTGAGCATAACCGCAGCGCTCTGCTCGCTTTCGCGGGCATACGTGTCCGTCACGATGGACTTCGTTCCTTGCTTGCCGATCGTCGCCGGATCCAGGCCGAGCTCGGCGTTGGTAAGCTCCGGGATATCGACACGGTTCGCCTTCATCTGCGAGCGAAGCGTCGGGAGAATCGGCGTGTTGCTGCCAAGCCCCACCGTGACCATGCACGGCAGCGCGATGCGCACGCGCACCTTCTGGCTCTTCCAGTTCCGCAGCACCGTCAGCTTATCGCCCTCCAGATCGATCCTGCGCGCGTCGCTGGCGCAGGGCAGACCCAGCAACTCCGCGACCATCGCGCCAACCTGTCCGGTCGCGCCGTCCGAGGAGACGTCGCCGGCGAGCACGAGATCGTATGTACCCGTATGCCGGATCGCCTCCGCCAGAACGCGGGCGGTGCAGAGCGTATCGCCGCCGCCAAAGCAGCGGTCCGTAACGAGCCACGCTTCGTCCGCGCCCATCGCCAGCGTCGTCTGCAGCGCCTTCTTCGCCGTGCCGGGGCCCATCGTAAACACGGTGACCTTACCGCCGGCGGCTTCCTTGAGCCGGATCGCCGCCGTGACGGCGTTCAGGTCCGAGGGATTCACCGTCATTTCCACATTCTCCCGAATCAGGCAATGGGTAACGGGATCGACCGACACATCGTTGGAGGCCGGGACCTGTTTGATCAATACTGCAATGTTCATCGTCTTACTTCAGCAGGCGCTTGAAGGCCCACTCCTCCAGAAGCAGAGTGCTCTCGCCGCGCATAATGAACTTGGCCAGATCGCGGCTGACAGCGGGCGCTTCGATCACGCCGTTGCCGCCGTAGCCCGTGGCGAGAAGGTAATTCTTGACCGGCGTTTCGCCAATGATAGGCAGGAAGTCGCGCGGCTCGGCACGATAGGAAAGCCACGAGGACACCAGGCCGCTGTCGGCAAGGCCGGGAACGTAGGACTCCATCTGATCGAAGAGGAAGTCGATGAAGTAATCATCCGTGCCGCCGGTCTGGGGCAGCTTATTCGGATCCCACTGGCCCGCGTGCATGGGGTCGTCGAGGTTCATCGACAGGTGGGACTTGCAGATAAAGACGTTCTCGCCCGCGCGCAGCGCGTAGAACGCGGGATACTTGAGCACAGGGAACACGAAATCCTTGCCGTGCTTATTCGGCGGGCAGAGGAAGAACGCCTCCGCCTTGGTGTGCCAGATCGGCACATCGAGACCGACCATCTGGCCGGTGAAGCGGCTCCAGGGGCCCGTGCAGTCCACGATCACATCGAAGTCGTGGCGCACACCGTCAGCCGTCTTGAGCGCAACAGCCGTATCGCCTTCACGGATGATCTCGGTCACCTCTATTCCGGTCTTGATGATACCGCCGTTGGCCTGCATTTTCTTTGCGAAGGTATTGGAGATCATCGTGCCGTCAAAGTAGCCGTCATCCTTGGTATATCCTGCGCCGAGGATATTGTCGGTATTAATGTCGGGCAGGATCTCCTTAATGCGGGCCTTGTCGGTGATGTACTCGCCGCTGTAGCCAGCTGCCTTTGCCAGCGCGATGCCCGTCTTGATGCGCTGCTCCTCCTTCTCGTTCGGAGCGACGACGAGCGTACCCGTCTGGTCAAAGCCCGCCGAACCCTTCTCTTCCTTCTCGAACTTGCAATAGGTCTCGAAGCCGTAAAGGCGGACGTCCCAGTAGCGGTTATTCAGAGAGTCGTCAAACAGGCACACGGTGCCGGCGGACTTGGCCGTCGTGCCGCAGCCAATGCGATCCTTTTCAAAAATGGTGACTTCCGCCTCACCGGAATAGAGGCTCAGATAGTAACCCAGCGCAGCGCCAGAAATGCCACCGCCAATAATTCCAATCTTTTTCATTCAGTTCTCCTTATCATAGAGTATCCCGGTTTGCAACATCCAGCAAAGCGTCAGCAAGCACTTCCGCGCCCGCCTTGAGATACTTCGAGTCCGTCCACTCCTCAGGGCAGTGCGAAAGGCCGGCCTTGCTCGGAACAAACAGCATTCCAACGGGAGTAAATGTCCCGAGGAAAAGCGAATCATGGAACGGACCGCTGATTAGCTCGCAGCTCTCATAGCCGCGCGCTGCCGCGTGCTGCTCCAGCGCCGCCATCAGTACAGGATGACTGACAACAGGCTTATCATTATTTTGCAGCTCCATACGGAGCCCTACGTCGCGCTTTTCGGCGATCTTTTGGAACTCATCCTGCACTGCGTTCATCAGCGCATCCTTCGATGCAGCATTGCAGTCACGGATATCCACGGTAAACTGTACCTGTCCCGGAATGATGTTCGGCGCATTCGGCGAAAGCTGGACATAGCCGACAGTTCCGGTGCAGTATTCGCTCAGCCGGTTTTCGCGCACAAGGCTCTCAAGCGCCAGCGACATCTCACAGGCCGCCGCATATGCGTCCTTGCGCACATCCATTGGCATACCGCCGGCATGGGCAGCCTGTCCTGTTACAGTGACAACAAAGTTCAGCGCGGAGCAGATCGCCTTGACGATGCCAAGGGGAAGATTTCTTTCTTCCAGAACCTTATTTTGCTCGATATGAAGCTCAAGCGAGCAGAACACATCCCCCTCTTTGCGCCGACAGGAAGCAATCGCGTCGGGATCGAACCCGCGCAGCTTCATCTCGTCATACAGCACAGTGCCGTCCTGATCGCGCAGAGACTTGAGATCCTCAACCGACAGGCGGCCTGCCATCGCGCGAGAACCGATGCACCCAATACCAAATCGGGCAGGCTCCTCTCCGCCATAGGCAATCACCGTTAAGTCACGGCGGTGCGCCGCGCCGGAGGAGGCGATGAGGTGCAGCGCCTCCATTCCGGTCACGACGCCGGCTACGCCGTCAAAGCGTCCGCCGTGCAGCACCGTATCGAAATGCGAACCGGTCCAGACCGGGGCAAGATCCGGCTCTGTACCCGCAAGCGTTCCGTGAACATTGCCCATACAGTCGACTTCTACGCGCAGTCCGAGCTTTTCCATCTCGTCCCTGATATACTCCCGGCATGCGCACTCCGTCGCCGTCATGTAGTGGCGGGTCGTTCCGTCCCCGACGGTATCGTTGAACTGATCAATCCCGTTGATCCATCTGTCCAATCGCGCCTCATCCGCCGGCGGCAGGGTCTTCATTCGTTCCATTTCTTTTCTGTATCAGAGGACGACGTCACGGTTGCAGTCCTTGCTGTAGATGTAGGTGAACGGCTTGAGGCCGACGCCGTATGCGCACTGGGCGGCGTATGCGCCGAACCAGATGAAGTCCTGCTCCTTGATGCCCATCCAGATGTCGTCGAGCAGGTACATGCCCTCGCCCTCGAGGATGTACATACCGTGCTCCTGCACGTGGGTCTCGACGATGGGGTGGCAGCCGCCTGGCTCGAAGGACAGAATGTGCATATTCATGTCGAAGTTTTGATCCACGGGCAGCAGATCCTTGATATGCACGTTCGCCATACCGTCATAATCGCTGTAGGCGATCTCGTTGACGTTGCCGGAGTAAGCGTAGGGCTGCTTGCCCTCATAGGGGATGTAGAGCTGCTTGTAGAGCAGGATCTTGGCCTCGGCATCCCCAACGTTGGTAAAGCAGATGCCCTTGCCAGGAGCGGCATACAGATACCCGCCGTCGGTGAGATGATAGGTCTTGCCCTCGGTCTCGGCGTCGATCTTGCCGGAGATAACGTAGATAAAGCTCTCTTCCTTTTCCGCGTTGGCGAACGGAGCGTTGGTGCCGCCCTTGGGCTCAACGTAGCTGACGTACTGCACGAAGCTCGCGCCCATCTTCGGGGACGCGACGATGCTCGTGCGGCAGCCGGTCAGGAACGGAAGAACGTTGTTGACCAGTCCATCCTTGGGAATCACAGCGAACAGGCCCGGCTTGACAACCGCGCGCGTAGAAAGCAGATCTGCAGGATAACCCATATTAGAAACCTCTTTTCGTTTTGATCTTTGTTTTATCTTTACTGGTGTACGCGAGTTCCCGTCTTTCCGGCAACGCCGTCCGCCGCCTTTTCCAGCAGCGTGATGAGCGCCTCCCGGCCCTTCTTCGACTCGCAGAATTTAACGGCCGCCTGCACCTTCGGAAGCATGGAGCCCGGTGCAAACTGCCCCTCTTCGATATACTGTGCCGCCATCGCCGGGGTCAGCTCAGCAAGATGCGTCTCATTTTCCTTGCGGAAGTTGATAGCCACCTGTTCCACAGCAGTCAAGATGATCAGCATATCTGCATCCAGCTTCTCCGCCAGCAGTTCGGAAGCGAAGTCCTTGTCGATCACACAGTCGATTCCGGAAACGCTGCCCATTGTCTCATCCCGCACGACGGGGACGCCGCCACCGCCGCAGGCGATAACAACATTGCCGTTGTCATTGAGCGTCCTGATCGTATCGATCTCGATAATGTCTTTCGGAAGCGGCGATGGAACGTAGCGTCTGTATCCTCTTCCGGCATCTTCTTTCATCAGATATCCAGTCTTTGCTGCAACCGCGTCCGCCTCTTCCTTCGTCAGGAACTTGCCGATCGGCTTCGTAGGATTCTCAAACGCCTTATCCTGCGCATCCACCACGACCTCTGTAACGATCGTGCAGACAGGCTTTGCAATTCCGCGCTTTTTCAATTCCTCACGGATTGCGTTTTGCAGGTCAAGGCCGATATAAGCCTGACTCATCGCACCGCAGACATACAGCGGAACCGCCTCCTGCTTCGCATCCTCATGGCACAGCGCCGACATCGCATTGTTGATCATTCCAACCTGCGGGCCGTTTCCGTGTGCAACAATCACATTGTGTCCTGCTGCAATCAGATCCACGATCGTGCTCGCGGTATTCACAACGGCAGCCTTTTGCTCGCTCAGGCTCTGCCCCAAGGCATTGCCTCCCAGCGCAACAACGATTCTCTTAGACATCGTTCTGTCTCCTTAGTCGATGCCCACCATCGCGCAGATAAGCGCCATACGCAGAGGAATGGAGAAGCCGATCTGCTTGAAGTACAGCTCATGCGGGGTCTGGTCGATAGCGAAGTCAAACTCACCCGCGAAGCGCGGCAGAGAGTGCATGATGCCGATGGTCTTGCCGGTCTCCTTCTTTGCCTCTTCGAGCGTCTCCAGCTTGATGTAGTAATTCTTAGCCTTGTTCATGAAGATATCGCGCGCATCCTGACCCTTGGGAACGGAGCAGCCGGGCAGATAAACGAGATCGCAGGTCTTGATCAGCTCAGCCTGCTCCTTCTCATTCAGATCGAAGTGCTCTTCCACCTTGCCGCTGCCGCTCTTGACCTTTGCCATGATATCGTCCGGGGTCTTCAGCTCAGAGGGGCTGGAGTAGACGATGTCGGCGCCCATCTGAGCGAGGCCCATCGCGAAGGACTGGCCGGAACGAGCGCGGGTCAGGTCCGGAGAGGTAACCATCACGCGGATGCCCTTGAACGTGCCGAGCGCACGATAGGTCGTGTACATATCCAGCAGGCCCTGCGTGGGGTGCGTCTTGTTGCCGAAGCCGCAGGAGATGACGGGAACGGTCGCGACATTGATGTCGTCGAAAATGGTCGTGTCGTTGTAGTGGCGCAGGCCGATGATGTCGGCATACTCGGAAACGACGCGCAGCGTGTCGGCCAGAGACTCATCCTTCGCCGCGGAGGAGTTCGCCGCCGGGTTGGACTCGGAAATAACCGTGCCGCCCAGACGCAGCATCGCCGTCTCGGTCGAGAAGCGCGTTCTGGTCGAGGGCTGGAAGAACATCGTGCAAAGCACCTTGCCCTTCATCAGGTTCAGCTGGTCCTTGCTGTACGGCTCGATCAGTTCAGCAGCACGGAACAAATGCAGCAGCTCATCCTCAGTAAGGTTGCTAAGATAAGTCAGGTTTTTGCCGCGTAAGCCAGTCTGAGCAAGTTCATCTGCAAGACGAAGCGGTTTGAAATCAGAAGTGATAGCCATGATTGAGTTTCCTTTCCAGATATAAATGTCATTGTTGTTTATGAAATGCTGCCTTTGCGGAGCACTTTGCCAAATCCTTTTTTGCCGGTCCAACTTCCATTCTCCGCGATGATCTCGCCGCGCAAGATGGTCATAACTGGCATTCCAACACCCTTTTTCCCAAGGAAGCCGGATATCTTATTTTTGTAGTACAACTGCTCGGCGGTGATCTCCCAGGCTCTGTTCGGATCAAGGAGGACGATATCGGCGTCGAACCCCTCCTTCAGCGCTCCCTTTTTCCCCCATAGGCCAAAGGCTTTAGCGGGCTGCTCGGACATCACCCTCGCAAGTTGTACAGGCGTCACGCGACCCTTGCCGCAGCCTTCACTAAATGCCGATTGAAGTACCGTTTGAATGCCGCTGATGCCGCCCCATGCGTCAAAGATCGTCTCAATCTTCTTCCCAAGGATCTCTGAATGCTTTTCCTCCCAAGTACAGGGCGAATGATCGCTGCCAATACCGCTAAATGTGCCGTTTTTCACATATTCCCACAGCCGCACACGTTCGTTTTCCGTGCGTAACGGCGGCGCGCATTTGCAGATTGCGCCCCTTTCCAGTAGATCGTTCTCATTCATACAGAGATAGTGTGCGCAAGTTTCGGCCGTAACATCGACTCCGCGCCGCTGTGCTTCATAAATCTTCTGCGCCACGTCAGGACTACTAACATGGCAAATGTGTACCGCACACCCGGTCTCTTCCGCCATGGCGATCACAGCCTCGGTCGCGATCATCTCAGCTGAGACTGGCCGGGAATCGAGGAAAGCACGGCCATTGAAACGACCGCCGTGTTTCATCATTTCCTCAAGGTGCTTGATCATAGAGTAATCTTCGCAGTGGAACCCGATACGACCGCCAAATTTCCGCACGATCTGCATGGCTTCATAAGCCTGACCGTAGCTCAAATTTTCAAAATCAGGGGATGTTGGAGAAAGAAACGATTTAAAAGCGACACAGCCTGCATGATTCATTTTTTCGATTTCGCCGAAGTTATCGGGCACAATCCCTCCCCACAAGCAAAAGTCAACACAAGCATTCGGAGCAACTAATGCAATCTTCTGCTCGACGAACTCTGCCGTCACGGTAGAAGGATTATTTTGCAAGGGCATATCAATCAGTGTGGTCGTTCCGCCGACCGCCGCTGCCGCAGTACCGTGCGCATAATCCTCGCGCCAAACCCAGCCTGGCTCATTGAGATGTGCGTGGGTATCGATTACGCCAGGGAAGGCATAGTTCCCATGTGCATCAATCTCTTTGTGTCCCTCACCTGTGTCATACGGCAACAGCGCGATAATTCTACCGTCCTGAATGGCAAGATTTCTCTCCTGTTCGCCATCCGGCGTAACGAGGATCGCATTGCGTATCAGTAAATCATACATCTTAACTTTCCTCTGTTTCTCTCCTTATATTGCTCTCTGCTCCACCTTGTCGACTTCGACTATCAGAGTGCGTCCACCGCATCACGTATGCGGCATAATCCCTCCTCCAAAGTCTTGCGCGGACAACCAATATTGATGCGCTCAAAACCGTTGCCTGATTCTCCGTAGGTATCTCCCCAAGTTAGGCCAACATGCGCTTTCTTAAGGAAAAATTCTCTTAACTCGGCAGGGTTCATGCCAAGTTCCCGGCAATCTAGCCAAACAAGGTAGCCGCCGTTCGGACGAATTGCCTTAATTCTAGGGATATACTTCTTAAAGTAATCCTCCAAATATTGCAAATTCTCATACAGATACTGGTTCAGGGCATCGAGCCAAGGGTCTGTCTTTTCGTTGAAAGCTGCTTCAAGGCCCGTCACGCTGAAAATATTTACTGCAAAGTCCCAGTTATACCCGGTAAGAATAAATTCATATTTGCGGCGCAACTCGGGATTTGGAATCGCCAGCACGCAATACGTAAGGTCCATCAGGTTATAGGATTTACTTGCAGCTGTAACAACCACCGTGTTCATTTCCGCTTCTTTCGAAATGGAGGCCGCAGGATAATGCACATGTCCATCATAAAGAATATTGGAGTGCACCTCATCCGAAATGGTAATCACATTGTATTTTGCGCAAATGCGGTTAAGCGCCAGCAACTCATCCTTGGTGAACAGTCTTCCCGTCGGATTTTGCAGATTGATAAGGATGAATACGGACGGGCGTGTTTCTTTCACCTTTGCTTCAAAGTCTTCAAGGTCAAGTTCATACCGTCCATTCTTGAGGATCATCGGATTTGTTATGATGTGGCAGCCTGCACGCTCAATGACTCCGCGCAGCGGAGAAAAATGGGGCGTCTGAATGATTACATTATCGCCAGGTTTTGCGAAGGCCATCAGGCTCGTATGCAGAGATGCCCATACGCCAGGAACATTGACCAACCACTCTTTTTGGATATCCCAGTTATGCCGACGCTTGAACCATTTGATTACAGTCTCATAATACTGTTCCGGTTTAAAATGATAATTGAAGCACCCCGTCTCTGCAACGCCTTTCAACTGTTCGCAAATATAGTCTGCCGACTTGAAGTCAAGCTCCGCAGTGCTCATTGCAATAATTGTCGGGTCTTGATACTGATCCCACTTCCACGAATTCGTTCCGATTCTCGGAAGCTGTTCATCAAAGTTAAACTTCATCTGCACACCTCTGCTCCTTTGTTCTTGATTAAGTAATTATCGCTGTTTTCAGCGCTGTATTCCTTATTTTCTGTACTTTTTCTCGCTGTTGTCAACAATAGTTGCGCAAAGCACATCACCTGCAACATTCAAGCCTGTACTCATCATATCGTTCAGGCTTTCCACACTGGCGATCATGGCGATTAAAGATCCCGCTGGGAATCCGAGCGCCGAAAACATCATCGTATTGAACACGATGCCAGAATTCGGCACGCCAGGCATACCAATGGACGAGATTGTCGCAATCACAATGGCTATGGCAATCTGGCCAAACGTAAGCGGCTTACCAAACACATAGGAACCCAGCACAGCAGCCAAGGCCATGCAGATAGAATTGCCGTTCATATTGATCGTGCATCCAATGGGGAGCGTAAAGCGCGCCAGATTTTCATCAACGCCGAGGTCCTCTACCGTGGTCTTGATGGTCACAGGCAACGTTGCCGCGCTGGACCTAGTGGAAAATGCCGTCATAAACACCTTGGATAGGCCTTTCACGAACTTGCCAAGAGGAATTTTTGTAAAGATCTGGGAAAGAATGCAGAACACGATTAGTAGGACAATTCCGCAGGCATAGTTCAGCACGCAGAACAGGCCAAGCGCAGAAAGGATCTCCGGTCCATTCTCGCCAATAGAAGAGGCAATCAATGCAAAAACACCAAGCGGTGCGAGTTTTACAATAATATTGACCATCTTATAAATGACCTCGGCTGCAGAACCGATTACCTGCTTGACTGGCTGGCCGTCCTCGCCACTCAGAACAACTGCAACGCCAAAAATAATAGAAAACACAATGCAAGGTAATGTATCGAAATTAGCCATCGCCGCAAAAATATTGCTGGGAACAATGTTCAGCAATATGCCAAGGACCGTGGGCGTCTCTGCACTGACCTCGGCAGCTTCAACAATTGCAAGCCCCTCGCCAACATGAAACATCAAGCCAACAATGATTGCCAACGCCGCCGCACCCATAGTCGTAATCACGTATAGCATAACCGTCTTACCGCCGACGCGTCCCATAACCTTCAGGTCTTTCATTCCGGAAACCGAATTGATAATACTGCACATTACCAGAGGAATAACCAGCATTTTGATCAGATTGATGAAAATATTGCCTATAGGCTGCAAAATGGTTGCCTTTTCACCGAACACAATACCCACGATCATACCGAGGACAAGACCGATCAGAATTTTCACGGTTGCATTCATCTTTTTCATAGTAGCTCTCCTTTAGTTTATCAGGTGCCCCATCAGCTGGAGGCATCTATCTTTTGATTATTTCACAGCAATTGCTTCAATCTCAATGAGGGCGTCCTTAGGCAGTTCCTTTACAGCGAAGCAAGAGCGAGCGGGGCATTGCGGAAAATACTTTGCATAAATCTCGTTAAATGCTGCGAAATCTTTCAAATCCGAAAGAAAGCAGGTTGTTTTTACAACGTTTGTAAGCGCCGATCCACCAGCCTCCAAAACGGCGGCTAAATTTTTGATTGCTTGCTCACTCTGTCCTTGAATACCATCTTCCGCCAACGCACCTGTATCGGGCACCAGTCCCAATTGCCCGGAAGTATAAATCGCCCCATCCACCGCGATTGCATGGCTATAGGGTCCAATTGCGGCCGGCGCACCTGCTGCTTCGACTTTTACCATATTCCCCTCCTGTTTTTGTAAAAATTATTAGACCGGTCTGACTGTTTTTATAATAGCCTTTTTGCTATCATTTTGCAATACGCTCTTTTGTCAAAAAAAACCCACATTCCTGTACCAAATGTACAAATTTTCTGGTAGATCTTCAAGTTTTTGAATATCAGCGCGTTTTTGTGCAAATTTATGTAAAAACCGGTGGATTATATCATCCACCGGTTTTTTTGCAGTTTATTCTCCTACTTGCGACCTCTGTAGCGC
>CAKTOJ010000046.1 GCA_934589665.1 uncultured Oscillospiraceae bacterium
GAGTTATAGGTCAGATCAATTTGGATTTTATGATAAATGCCGCCGTGCAGCTTCGCCGCTTTCTCGGCCTTCAGCACCTCAAGAAGGGTCTTTGGTGTATCGGTTTTCTTGTTAATGCGATCGGGCTTCTCCGCGGTTTCGGGTATGTTCCATGTCTTTCCGGTCAGAAATGCACCGTCGATTTTTCCTTCGGCGCAGTACCCTCGCACGCTGCGTTCGGAAACGCCCCACCTTTTCGCCGTTTCCGCGACAGAAATATATTTCATAGAGATCCCTCACTTTCTGCACGAGGATAGTATAGCACATTATCGGCAAAATATAAAGAACAATTTATGAAACAATATTTGAATTTTGCCGATAACGGCAATTGTACGCGCACGGAGCAGGCGCAGTACATTTTCACGGAGTTCGTCCCGACGCACCGGGACAATGGAAGTGGGGGACAGATACACAGAGGAACGGGAAAACGGCAAAAAAGCACCGCCTGCCGAACGGACAGACGGTGCTGATCTGGCAAATCTACTGTTCGTGGATACAATGCACCATGTTTTGAACGCATGGTGCATTATTTCATGGGTTCAGTTTTGATGCACTGGGACAACGAGGACAGAAAGGACAAAAGCAGCCTGTGAAATTTATTCCCGTTTCTCTGCTTTTTTCTCCCGTTCCAGAATTTCCCGGAGGACTCTGACACCTTTTTCTGTGTAATCCTCTTCTTCGCTTCCGTTGCTTTCCAATATTCGCTCAATGGCCTGCGCGGGATCCAGAGAATGATACGGATAATACAGCTTGCGGAGCTCCTTTGCTTTCATTTGCTTATACACCTGTTTACTACTCTTTTCATAGGTGTAGGCCCAGTAGCGATACAGGTATCCCAACCAATAAAGTTCTTCCCGGCCGTATCGTTCTTTTCCGTAGGAAGTCGGTCCGTATTGTGCCTCCACTTCGTTGAGAATGCTGACGGCATCGCTGGCTTCCAATAAAAAGCCTCTATGGTCCATTCTGGCTGCAACCTGGGAATTCATGAATCTACGGATAAAAATGGGAGAGCTGCACTGAGTTGTTTCAAGGGACTCTGCAAAAATATCAGCCTGTAATGCACATAGCTTCAGACCCTCTTCGTCGATCTTCTTCATAGCAAAATTTCCTCAATATACTGACCCTGCCCACGATACTGCTTGCGGGCAATTTTGACCTTGTCGTTGCTGACCTTTGCATCCTCACTCCGCACGGAGATATATGCTTCCTTCTCAATCGATGCAAGATAACATTTGCGTAGAATTTCTATCCGATCTGCCGCCCTCTGTGTAAGGAAAACATACTGGTTGCCCAGATTGGTAGCAGAAAGGCAGTGTCGGCACTGGACATCTGTTATTTCGCCCTCAATAAAACTGTCGATGATCTGGAACATCCGGTTGTCCGCAATCGGTGCTACCACATAATCGATTCCGTTCAGCCGATTCAGAATATTCTGAATCATCGGATGCTCGGCATAGCCGGTCAATTTGCCACGGAAGAATGCGATCATCAGCATCCAATCCTGTTCTACACCCAGTTTCAGCTCTGTCATACCGGATTTGTCGAAATCCAGCATATACAAGCTCGAGTGCGGAAAGTTGGAAACGAACATCGCAGACTGTTCCAGATTTTCTCCACAATAGAAGCCCTGACCAAAATCGTTGTTTTTTCTTGACTTCTCAATGGAAATATCGCCTGAAATATCAGTTTTGGCTCCGTGAAACAGCAGGACATGGTTCTCCAGACATTCTTCCCGAAACAACTGCTCCTTAATCTTGTTCAGACGAATTTTCTTTTTGAACGCATACTCATAAATTTTTTCAAGATTGGCGGGTGAAACTGTTTCTCCTGGCTCTTTCCAGCGGGAAACCGTGCTGGTGCTTACCCCAAGTTCCTGTGCAAATTCCTGAATGGTCATCCCCAGTAACTCCAGTATGACCTCGATATCCTCATGTACACGAAAGTCCATGTGAATCCCCCTTATGTTCTGCATGAACTTGATTATAGCACATCGGAGAAACAAGTTCAATGTTTTTCAAACTTATTTATCGCATATCGGATGAACAAGTTGACTGGATGCAAAAAGCATCTCTATTCATACAAAATCAAATGCTCGAGGTATTCCTTAGACGGTGGAAAATAAAAAATTACCGTTGTTGAAATTGTATCAACAACGGTAACAGATTTGGTTGCGGAGACAGGACTTGAACCTGCGACCTCCGGGTTATGAGCCCGACGAGCTACCAACTGCTCTACTCCGCGATATGAAATGAGGGGCAATGCCCCAAGTGCTTATATAGGATACCACATTTGATTCCGTTTGTCAAGCACTTTTTTTGCGGCGCGGCAAGCCGCCGCAGGGGAGCGGCCCCTGCGGCAGGCCCTGCAGCGATCAGAGGTAGGCCTTCATGGCCTCGGTGGCCTTCTCGGGGTCCTCGGAGACGACGACGGTGAAGGACATGTTGTTCGCGGCGCCGAACTTATCGCACCACAGGACGAAGTCCTCGACCTCGGCGACGCCCGCATCCTCGACGAGCTTGTAGAAGCTGTCGATGAAGATGTGGCTGATGTCGAAATTGCCCGCATGCAGGCCGCTGATGAAGCCCTTCAGGAACGTCAGCGTACCCATGGAATACTCCTGATAGTCGATCAGGCGAACGCGGATATCAATATCGTAACGGAGCTTGGTGCCCTTTTCGATGCAGACCATGCTGCCGGTTTCGTTCTTTACGGCCTCGTTGATGTCGGTGACGAGCTGCTTGGTCTTGCCGGAACCCTTCAGCCCCATGATCAGTTTGACCATCGGATGATCCTCCTTTGTTCTTCCGGCCGCGCCGGTTATGAGAAGGCCCCGGCACCTTCCGGTACACCTTCCCTGATATCTATTTTACCAAGTTTTTACCCGGATTGCAACACCAATTTGCACATTCGTCCCGCCGCGGCCGTCCGTATACAGGACGGTGCATCTAAAAAGACATTTACGGCCGCCTCACGCGCGGCCGCCGCACGCCGGAATGCCGCCAGCAGCCGCGCGGAACACAAAAACTTTTCCTTTGATTGTGCACTATTTTGTACAGAAAACACAGGAAAATCAGGTTGTTTCTGCGCTTTCTTCACAAAAAAATTGCGGCAGGCGGGACATTTTGCTTTGGGCCTGCAAAAGTGGAGAAAGCGCCCCGGCACCCTTGCATTGCCCCCGGAAACTTGTTAAAATATTCATACCATGGGGACAGAAAGCTCCCTATTTGGAAAATTAGAAGGAGGATCTCTAATCATGAAACACATTTGCACGAAGTTCGTGGCGATGCTGCTGGTCATTGCCATGATCGCAGGTGTGCTGCCGTTTGCGTTTGCGGCAAACGTCGGCCCGTTCACGGATGTGAAGGACACCGACTGGTTTGCTTCGAACGTTCAGTACGTTTATGACAACGGACTGATGAACGGCACCACGACAACGACATTCGAACCGGAATCGAATCTGACCCGCGCGCAGACTGCCATGGTCCTGTGGCGCATCGCCGGTCAGCCCGCTCCCACCGCCAAGGCTCCCTTCACCGATCTGGTGGATGCATGGTACCGTGATGCCATCGCATGGGCCGCAGAGCAGAAGGTCGTCAACGGCCGCGGCGACGGCACGTTCGACCCCGCAGGCTTCATCACCCGCGAAGAGCTCGTCACCATGATCTGGCGCTACGCAGGCGAAGCCGCCTCCGAGCAGGACCTGAGCAGCTGGCCGGATGCCGGCAAGGTCTATGACTACGCCGCCGGCGCCATGAAGTGGGCCGTCGAGACCGGCGTCATCAACGGCAAGGACGGCAAGCTCGCCCCGAAGGACAACGCCACCCGCGCCCAGTTCGCCGCCATCATCGAGCGCTACCTGAAGCTCAATGACACGAAGGCCGACGACATCGTGATCCTCTATACCAACGATGTTCACGCGAACATCACCGGCGGCTCCAGCAAGGCCCCCACGCTGACGTATGAGCAGGTCGCCTGGTACCGCAACAACCTCCAGACCCCGTACAGCCTGCTGGTCGATGCGGGCGACGCCATCCAGGGCGAGGCCATCTCCACCCTGACGCACGGCGAAGCCATCGTTGAGGTCATGAATGCCGCCGGCTATGACTATGCCACGTTCGGCAACCATGAGTTTGACTACGGCATGGATCAGCTGCTCGACACCATCGTCCCGGCCGCAAAGTATCAGTACCTGTCCTGCAACTTTGCCAGACTGGACGGCACCGCCATCGACGGTGTGAAGCCCTATGCCATCGAGACCTTCGGCAGCAAGAAGGTCGCCGTCATCGGCATCAGCACCCCGGAGAGCTTCGTGAAGTCCACGCCCACCTACTTCCAGGACAAGGACGGCAACTACATCTATACCTTCGCCGAGGGCAACAACGGTCAGGACCTGTACGACTCCGTGCAGAAGACCATTGACGCCGCGAAGAAGGACGGCGCCGACTACGTCGTGGCCGTCGCACACCTCGGTATCGACGAGTCCTCCGAGCCGTGGCGCTCCACGGACGTCATCGCCAACACCACCGGTCTGGACGCCGTGCTCGACGGCCATTCCCACAGCACCATCCCGCAGGAGATCGTCAAGAGCAAGGACGGCAAGGACGTCATTCTCTCCTCCACGGGCACGAAGCTGAATAACCTCGGCAAGCTGACCATCAGCGCCGACGGCAAGATCCACAGCGAGCTCATCAGCGACCTTGAGATCGAAAAGGACGCCAAGACGAAGGAAGTCGTCGACAAGATCGTCGCGGAGTTCCAGACCCTGCTGAACAAGGTCGTCGCCCACACGGACGTTGACCTCACCACCCAGAACCCCGAGGGCACGGCCCGCGCCATCCGCAACCGCGAGACGAACCTCGGCGACCTGTGCGCCGATGCTTACCGCGTCACGCTGGGCGCTGACATCGCCATCGTCAACGGCGGCGGCATCCGCGCCGACATCCCCGCAGGCGACATCACCTACAACCAGATCATCAAGGTCCATCCCTATGGCAACATGGCCTGCGTCGTGGAGGCCACCGGTCAGGAGATCCTCGATGCGCTGGAAATGGCCTCCCGCAACACGATGGCCGATTATGTTTCCGAGTCCGTCGATGAGGACGGCAACAAGGTCTATAACGCCGTCGGCGAGATGGGCGGCTTCCTGCAGGTCTCCGGCATGAAGTACACCATCAACACCGCCGTGGAATCCACCGTCAAGACGGACGACAAGGGCTCCTTCGTCTCCGTGGAAGGCGCGCGCCGCGTGCAGGACGTTCAGGTCCTGAACCAGACCACCAACAGCTACGAGCCGATCGACCCCGCCAAGACCTACACCCTCGCCTCCCATAACTACATGCTCAAGTCCGGCGGCGACGGCATCAACATGTTCCAGGACAACAAGCTCCTGCAGGACGAGGTCAAAATCGACAATCAGGTCCTCATCGACTACATCGTCGATTCCCTCGGCGGCAATGTCGGCGAGCAGTATAAGGACCTCAAGGGCGAAGGCCGCATCACCGTCGTCAATGAGAAGCCCGACGTCCCCGAGCTGAAGGACAATGAATACGCCCTCAGCACCGAGCTGGTCGACGGCGCGAAGGTCGTGTTCGTCAATCGCTCCGTCAGCAAGGCCATGTCCGCTGCGAACTCCGAAGGCAGCGCCTACAACCGCGCGGGCGTCGATGTCGCCCCGGTCGACGGCATCCTGACCACCGATAACGAAGAGCTCGTCTGGACGGTCGAAATGACCGAGGGCGGCTTCTTCCTGAAGCGCGCCGACGGCGCAAAGCTCTCCATCGGCAATAAGCCCGACGGCGGCACCTACAACAGCATGGGCTTCGACCAGGAGGATAACCCCGTCTGGAAGATCGTCCCGGCTGCCACGAACGGCTGCATCTACCTCCAGAGCGCGACGGCCACCGGCTCCTCCGGCGACCCGAAGAGCGTGGAGTGGTACGCACAGTATTCCAACTTCAGCATGTACTATGTCAGCAGCAGCAACGAAGCGCTGTTTGCCATGGACATGTACGTCAACACCGGCGCGGGGAAACCCGCGCCGGCCGCTACGACCGAGAAGTTGGTCCCTTCCACGCTGCGTGAGGGCGCTGAGATCCCCGCCTACATCACCACCCCGAAGGGCTACAAGGCCGACGGCAGCTTCCCCTTTGTCGTCATGATCCACGGCCACGGCGGCAACCACAACGAGTCTGACGGCTTTGACAAGATCTCCAACGGTCTTGCCGAGCAGGGCTTCGTCGTTGCCACGCTGGACCTCCCCGGCTGCGGCAAGAGCAAGGAGAGCTTCCAGCTCAACACCATGACCAACATGAAGGCCGACGTTCTGGACGTCATCGACTACGTCTGCAAGAACTACGCCGTCGACAAGACCCGCATCGGTGCGTTCGGCTACTCCATGGGCGGCCGCATCACGCTCGAGCTGCTTGCCGAGGGCAAGTACAGCTTCTCCACCATCGAGCTCGTCGCTCCGGCGGAGGACCTCACCGACCTGAAGAACCTGTTCGGCGGCGCCGAGAACTGGGACACCATGAAGGCCGAGGCCAACGAAAAGGGCTACGCTGAATTCACCACCAAGTATGGCCAGCACCAGCAGCTGAGCAAGGAATGGTTCGCCGACCTCGAGAAGTACTCCGACGGTCTGGTCGAAAAGGCCGCTGAGAACTATACCGGCGACTCCCTTGTCATCTGGGCCACGAACGACGAGGCAGTTTCTCCCTCCGTCTCCTCCGCCGTTGCAACGACGCTTGGCTCCGCCACGCTGAACACCTATGCAGACGGCCACTCCTACAGCTTCTACGGCACGACCGAATACACCATTTCCACCGTCAACAACGGCTCCGTTAACTACTTTGTGAACGAGCTGAAGACGAACGAGACCCGCATCCACGGCTATGTCCAGTCCATCGCCAAGTATGGCAACCTCGAGCTGACGATCCCCGGCTCCGAGCTTGACAAGGCCGGATTCGAATATGGCGATCTTCTGAAGATCACCGTGGACGGTAAGGAATTCACCGTCCCCTATGGCACGAACTACTCCGATGTCGATCAGGGCAGCACGATCCTCCGCAACTCTGACGGCCATCTGACCCTCGCCATCAACATGGGCGACTTCGCCGGCAAGAACGGCATCGCCACGAAGAAGACCAACGAAGACAAGACCTATGAGTGGTACTACGCCGCCGAGACGAACATCCCCGCCGTCGTGACCATCGAAATGGGCGAAAAGGGCGGCTACTACGATGAGTGGCTCATCCACCAGCTCAAGCGCACGAACAACCGCGAGGACTACAAGGACCTGTCCGACGCCGAGTTCGCGAACTTCCGCAACGTCGCCACCACCGGCATGGGCACGAACGCCCTGTACCGCTCCTCCAGCCCCATCAACCCCGAGATCGGCCGCAACACCTATGCCGATAAGGCCGCCGAGGCCGCGGGCATCAAGACCTTCATGAACCTCGCCAACGACGAGGCCACCGCGAAGGGCTACGAAGGCTTTGATTCCACCTACTATTCCAAGCAGAACGTCGTCTACCTGAATCTCGGCGTCGACTTCACCGCCGCTGACTTCAAGACCGGCCTTGCCACCGGCCTGCGCTACTTCACCACCCACGAAGGCCCGTACCTCGTGCACTGCACCGAGGGCAAGGACCGCGCGGGCTTCGTCTCCGCCCTGCTCGAGTGCTACATGGGCGCAACGTATGATGAAGTCGTCGCCGACTACATGGTCACCTACTACAACTACTACGGCGTGACGAAGGAAGCCGAGGCTGCCAAGTACGACGCCATCGTCCGCTCCAACATCGTCAAGACCCTGCAGACCGCCTTCGGCGTCGACGATCTGAAGACCGCCGACCTCAAGCAGGAGGCCACCGACTTCTTCAAGGAGCTGGGCCTCACCGATGCCGAGCTGACCACCCTCACCGCCAACCTGAGCAAGAAATACACGGGCGGCAGTGCGGAGCCGGAAATCAAGCTCGTCAAGACCGAGCTGGCCGACATCAAGGCGACCGATCGCGTCATCATCACCATGACTACGAGCGCCGACGCCACGTTCGCTCTGCTGAACAACGGCGGCAAGACCACCTATGGCCCGGCTGCCGCTTTTGACGGCACGACGTATACCGACACGATGCTCTGGAACATCAAGGCTGTTGACGGCGGCTATACGATCTATGTCAACGGTTCCACGACGGACTATCTGTATGGACTTGCTGATAACAATGGCCTTCGTGTCGGCACGAACGATTCCGGCAGCATCTTCTCCCTGAAGACCCCGCTGGACGGCCAGGGCCAGTACCTGTCCTTCACGGATTCCTCCGACACCGCTCGCTATGTCGGCGTTTACAACAACGGCCAGAACTTCCGCTGCTATGCAGTCAAGAACGGCAGACTTGCCAATATCACTGGCCAGACCCTCGCGTTCTATGTTGTGACCGAAGGCTGATCCGCAACTCTCAAAATATCCCGCCGGGGTTCCGGCGGGATATTTTTATGCACAGCTTGGGAGCATTTTGTGCAGAAAATTTTAGTGTGTGCCCTTTGTAGGGGAGCGGCATGCCCTTTACGGACGGTGAGCGCCCAGTAGGGGAGCATTCAACCGCAGGAAGTGCTCTGGTGCACCACCGCACCACCCAGACGTGTCATTCCGAGGAGCGAAGCGACGTGGGAATCTCGGGGAGGCAGTTGCGATTTCGCCGATGGCTTTCCCACGATCCGGCCGGGTACTGCGAGATTGCCACGTCGGCCTCCGGCCTCCTCGCAATGACAAATCGGGGGGGCCAGCACCGTTTTAACGGCGGCCGGTACGGATCGGGGAGGGCCTTCCCGAGATTGCCACGTCGGCCTACGGCCTCCTCGCAATGACAAATCGGGGGGCCAGCACCGTTTTAACGGCGGCCGGTACGGATCGGGGAGGGCCTTCCCGAGATTGCACCCCAAGGGCACTTCCTCGCGCTTCGCGCTCAGGGCGCCACGGGCGCAAAGTGCCCTCGCAATGACAAATTCTTAGCGCATTTCGCAAAATAATATTGACTTTTTATATTTATATTATATAATAATAAAAAGAACTTCGGCGAGAGGGTGCAGTATTGAGCAACAGAACAGAGAAGCCTATGCGTTCCCCCGCAGAGCTGGTGGCAATGCTTCGAGATGAAAAAGGGATCACATTTCACCACATGTCAGAGTCCGAAGCGGAGCGGTATTTGACAGATCGAAATAATTACCTCCGGACTGCTTCCTACCGCAAAAACTACGACAAGCACCGAACCGGAGGCAATGCCGGGAAATACATTCGCCTTGATTTTGCCTATCTGGTAGAGCTGTCGAAACTGGATATGTATCTCCGTGCGCGTCTGCTTCCGATGTGTATTGACCTGGAGCACGCGCTGAAGGTCCGGATATTGGCAGATATCGAAGAAAATACGGCGGAGAATGGGTATGATATCGTTGCGTCGTTTTTAAGCAGCAATCCGGACATTATGAAAACTATCGCGCAAAAGGCGGATTCCATCTTTACCGGGGACCTGATCGATAAATACTTTTCCCTTTGCTACGTTTTTGATGCCGGTGGGAACATCCGAACAGAAATACAGGATACAGACTGTCCGGTCTGGGTCCTTGTAGAGCTGCTGGCCTTCAAAGACTTTACGCGATTCCTGCGGTACTATTGCAGCCGGTATCCCGGCCGGATCAGCATAAATTTCAATCATCTGAATACGATCCGAAGCTTGCGCAACGCCTGCGCGCACAACAATTGTCTGCTTCTTTCTCTCCGGCCGGGGGCAACCCAGCCCACCGCAAAGGTATCTCAATATGTTGCCAGAATATCGGGGACTCAAAAGGAAGAGAGAAAAAACAAACTCTCCTGCAGGCCGATCTTCGAAATTGTCTGTCTTTTGATGGAATATGATTCATTTGTCTCCGAACAGCTTCGAAAGCATCGAATGGATGAGCTGAAAACATTTGCCCATGGCAGGCTCGTTGGCCATATGGATTTCTTTGCAGAGAACCAAATCATCAGCACAGCGGTTTATTTTTTACAAAAAGTGATTGATTCTTTCGGGTGAGTTATGATATACTAGGAATGTAATCAAAAAACAATACTGTTTTTGTGAGGGGAGCGTTAACGACGTTGCCCTCATTTTTTATGCGGCACGATCGCCGACCGCATCGGCCGTTGTAGGGGCCGGGCTGTCCCCTACAATAAATGTATGCGGTCGGCGATGGCTTGTGCGACCTGCAAGTGCCTTCCCGAGATTGCACCCCAAGGGCACTTCCTCGCGCTTCGCGCTCAGGGCGCCACGGGCGCAAAGTGCCCTCGCAGCGGAAAAGCCGAGGGCCTTCCGGAAGCGCAAAAAATCCGGGGCTGCGATTTGCAGTCCCGGAGATTTTTTGGGTTCGATCAGGCCTTACCGGCGCAGCCGAGGACGTCCTTGAGCTTATGCTCGACGAGGGCCTTGATGTTGGCGCGGGCGGGCTTGAGGTACTGGCGCGGGTCGAAGTGATCCGGATGCTCGTTGAAGTAGGCGCGGATCGTGCCGGTCATGGCCAGACGCAGGTCGGAATCGATGTTGATCTTGCAGACGGACAGCTGAGCGGCATGGCGCAGCTCCTCTTCCGGCACGCCGATGGCGTTGGGCATGTTGCCGCCGTTCTCGTTGATCATCTTCACATACTCCTGGGGCACGGAGGAAGAGCCGTGCAGGACGATCGGGAAGCCCGGCAGACGGCGGGAGACCTCTTCGAGGATGTCGAAGCGGAGGGGAGGCGGCACGAGAATGCCGTCGGCATTGCGGGTGCACTGCTCCGGCTTGAACTTATAAGCGCCGTGGCTGGTGCCGATGGCGATGGCCAGAGAGTCGACGCCGGTCTTGGCGACGAATTCCTCGACCTCTTCCGGACGGGTGTAGGAGCCGACTGCGTGGCTGACCTCGTCCTCGATGCCGGCCAGGGTGCCGAGCTCGCCTTCGACGACGACGCCGTGGTCATGGGCATACTCGACGACCTTGCGGGTCAGGGCGATGTTGTCCTCAAAGCTGTGGGAGGAGCCGTCGATCATGACGGAGGTGAAGCCGCCGTCGATGCAGCTCTTGCAGGTCTCGAAGTCGGGGCCGTGATCCAGATGCAGGACGATGGGGATATCCGGGTTCTCGATGACGGCAGCCTCGACCAGCTTCACCAGATAGGTGTGGTTGGCATAGGCGCGCGCGCCCTTGGAAACCTGCAGGATAACGGGGGCCTTCAGCTCGCCGCAGGCCTCGGTGATGCCCTGAACGATCTCCATGTTGTTGACGTTGAAGGCGCCGATGGCGTAGCCGCCGGCATAGGCCTTCTTGAACATCTCGGTACTGGTAACGAGAGCCATTGTGAAAACACTCCTTTTTTGTATTTTCGGCAGTGCGGGCAGAGGATGGGCCGCATGCCGCTATCGTTGCGGGGCGCGGTGTTTTCTTCCCGAAAATGCGCCGCCGCAGAGTTTTACCGTTAACATTATAGCACAGGCGAAAGAGAAATCAAGTGGGGAAAATCACTGCATTTTGTTCGAAAAACACCACTGAATTCAGCGAGATTAGCCGATGGAGATGGAGCGAATGTTGGGGAGGGGACAGCCCGGCCCGGCACTGCCGATTTGTACCGGCCACCGTTAAAACGGTACCGGCCAATGTAGGGGAGCGGCATGCCGCTCCCGGCGACGCACTTGCAGTCCGTACAAACCGCCGTCAAAATGGCAACAGCCTCCGATTTGTCATTGCGAGGAGGCCGCAGGCCGACGTGGCAATCTCGGGAAGGCAGTGTCGACTCCGTACCGGCCGCCGTTAAAATGGGAAACGCCTCCGATTTGTCATTGCGAGGAGGCC
>CAKTOJ010000047.1 GCA_934589665.1 uncultured Oscillospiraceae bacterium
GGCATAGGCGCCCTCGATGCGGCGCAACACACGGCCGACCGCCTCAAAAAAGTCGTGGCACTCGTTGTAATAAAACTCCAGCAGCTGCGCCACAACCTCAGTATCTGTTTCAGATTTAAAGGTCACGCCCTGCGAGATGAGGAACTCCTTGAGCTCAACATAGTTTTCGATGATGCCGTTGTGGATGACGGCGAACTTGCCGCCCTCACTGACATGGGGATGCGAATTGACATCGTTCGGCGCTCCGTGGGTCGCCCAGCGGGTATGGCCCATGCCGATCGTGCCCTCAACATCCGCGCCGCCGTGAACATGCTCACTGAGCACCTTAAGCCGTCCGACGGACTTGTGCACCTCAAGCGTATGACGCGGCGAGACAACCGCAATGCCCGCGCTGTCATAACCGCGATACTCCAGACGGGCCAGCCCGTCGAGCAAAATGGGGGCAGCCTGCTCGCTGCCAACGTATCCAACAATACCGCACATAAAAAATAAAATTCTCCTTTATGATCTTGAAATGATTGCCGGAGCGCAGAGCTCCGCAGCGCCGGCTTCCGCCGCCGCCCGATCAAAAGGGGAAACGCACAGAAATTTCACCTTTTCCGTTCCGTCACAGTCCCTTTGTCCCGCGGTCGCCCGCGTATTTGTCGACTGTGTGCGCGCCGGAACCGCACGGGGAAGCATCCGCCGAACTTTCGATCACTTCCCGCCTCGTCGTCCTCCGCATTGGGAGGCTCATGGCGCTTTGTCGGTTTTTGTCCGAAATCTCCTTTCTCTGTCTGTGCTTTTTCTGGTATTTATCTCCACCGTCAGGATATGACGGACGGAAGCAATAAAATGTTCCCTCCCGGGGCAAGGTAATGTCAAACGACCCTCCGGGAGGTTTTATCATGGCCACCGCCTTTGTGCGCACGATTCTTTTATACTTTATCATCATGCTCGGCCTGCGGCTGATGGGAAAAAGGCAGATCGGCGAGCTTGAGCCGACCGAGCTGGTGCTCACCATGCTCATCTCCGACCTGGCCGCCGTGCCGATGCAGGATTTCGGCATCCCGCTTTTAAACGGCGTAGTTCCGATTATAACGCTCCTTGCGCTCTCAATGCTGCTCTCGTATGGCTGTATGCGCTCGATCCGCCTGCGGCGGCTCGTGTGCGGCAGTCCGACCACGCTCATCAAAAACGGCGTGCTCCAGCAGTCCGCCATGCGCGCCAACCGCTTCACGCTCGACGAGCTGATTGAGGAGCTTCGAAGCCAGGGTGTGACCGACCTTATGAGCGTGAAATATGCCATTCTGGAAACGGATGGGCAGCTCTCCGTCCTGCTCTACCCCGCCGAGCAGCCGGCAACACCGCGCCAGCTCGGACGCGCGGTGAAGGACGATCTCTCCCTTCCGCAGGTGCTCATCAACGACGGACGTGTGCTTGACTCCGCGCTGACCTACCGCGGGCTCAGCCGCAGCTGGCTCATGCAGTCGCTCGCCGAGCGCGGCTTTCATCGCGCGGACGATATCCTGCTCTTCACCATCGACGACGCGGGCAAAATTCTCTGCATTCAAAAGGAGGAAACGTCATGAGGCACTGGCTCACACCGCTGATCGTGCTCGCACTGCTACTTGGCGGCACGGCCGCAAATGCGCGCTATGTCGCCCGCTGCGTGGACGGCTGGTGCGCAGGACTGGAAGCCGCCCTCTCCGCCGCCGGGGCAGAGGACTGGGACGGCGCGCAGCGCGCGCTGGATGCCGTCTATGACTCGTGGAGCACGCGGCAGACCTATTTCCACATTATGATCGAGCATGAAGAGCTCGACGCCGCAGAAGCACTCTTCGCCATTTCCCGCAGCTTCGCCGCGCACGAGGACGGTGCAGAATTCTGTGCCAACACCGCTGACCTTTTCACACAGCTTCAGCTGCTGCGCGAAATGGAGGAGATCTCCATTAAAAACATCCTGTAGCGCTCAGTTTTTGTCGGCAAGGAGCTTGTTGAGCTCATGCATGAAGGTGTCAATATCCTTGAACTGACGGTAAACGGAGGCAAAGCGGACGTAAGCCACCTCGTCCACTGCGCGCAGCTTATCCATCACCTGCTCGCCGATGGCCTCGGTCGATACCTCGCGCTCGAGGGAGTTTTGCAGATTCTGCTCGATCTCCTCGCTGATGCGCTCGAGCTCGTCGAAGGATACCGGCCGCTTTTCACAGGCGCGGATCATGCCGCGCAGAACCTTACTCCGGTCGAAGCTCTGGCGGCTGCCGTCCTTTTTGATGACAACCATCGGCAGACTCTCCACCGTTTCATAGGTGGTAAAGCGCTTCTCGCACGACAGGCACTCGCGGCGGCGGCGGATGCTGCTGCCCTCCTCCGCCGGACGGGAATCGACAACCTTGCTTTCCTTGTAACCGCAGTAGGGGCATTTCATATCGGCTGCACCTCGTTTTCTGGTTTTACATTATGTCAAGTATACTATAGCATATCTTTTCTGAAAATGGTAGCCGTCATTTTAATTTTTTCAGAATATGGGGTTCTTTCCGCCGTCGAAGGCATAAATGATGTATGTCTGTCCGTCCAGCTTCTCGACACGCGCAAAGCAGACCAGCTCCGTAAGCGGCCATGGACACGTCGGAGAATAGGGCAGCGCAAACTCCAGCCGTCCATACTTTTCCCGCTGCAGCGCGCCGGAAAGCGCTATCTCCCAGCGTCCCGCGGGGAAGCGCACGGCGGAACCGCGGCGCCATCCGCCCGATTTTCTTTCATCGCTCATGCGCTTCCCTCCCCCGCGCAGCAAAAAGGCCGCCTGTACAGCTTATGCACAGGCAGCCCGTTTTATTTCCTTTTCACTTGATCTCATAGCCGCCGCGCACAAGCAGCTTGGTCGTGGCGGCAGTCGCCTTGACGCCGCGGTCCGAAATAGTCATCATGTAAAGATGATTTTTCACAAGGCTCTTGCCGCTGTCGATGGTCGAACCATCCGTCGAGTCGATCAATCCCGGACTGGAGGGCGAGACAACGGCCGCCGTGCCGACGCGCAGCATAACCTCGCAGCCAATCTCACCAGCGAGAGTCTGTCCATTCGTCAGCGTCACGACCGTAAACGAATCCGCCGCACCGGTGGATGTCCCGCCGTCGGAGGTCTGCGAGCCGTATTTCTCCTCCAGCTTTTTCACGTCCGCCTGCACCTGCTCCGTCAGCTCCTTCGCTGCCGCAGCCTTGCGTTCGTCAAGCTTTTCTTCCGCCTTGCCGAGCATGGACGGCAGGAAGGTTTCGTTCAGATAGCTCAGCGTCACCAGCGGGTCGGAGGACGAACCGGCGCTTCCCGCCGCAATAGCCGTGACACTGAGCATCATCAGGCTCACAAGCAGCAGCGTCAGAAGTCTGGAGAGCATGTTCGTTCGTTTCTTCATGATGTATCGTTCCTTTCTTTTGTCGGTCCGGTTCCGTCCGCTCCGAAAGAAGAGGACAGTGTGTCCTCTTCCCCCGAAGCGGTCAGATCAGCTGCGTATGTCCAAGCCCAAAGCTCACCGCGATCGCCGCGTCGATGCGCTCCATCAGTGCGCCGTCCACGCGCCCCATGCGCTCGCGCAGCCTGCGCTTATCAAGCGTGCGCACCTGCTCGAGCAGCACCACGCTGTCGCGCGGCAGGCCGTAGTCCGGCGCAGAGAGCGCGATATGCGTCGGCAGCTTTGCCTTATTCGTCTGTGACGTGATCGCCGCCGCGATCACCGTGGGGCTGTACCGGTTCCCGGTATCGTTCTGGATGATGAGCACCGGACGCACGCCCCCCTGTTCGCTTCCAACAACAGGGCTGAGATCCGCGTAATAAATATCGCCTCGTCTGACATTGGTATCCACGCTTCGTTCACACTCCGAGAAGAAGTCCCCGCCGCGCAGCGCGGCCGGTCGCTTTCATTCTCCCACACTCGGGCGGGATTTATACGAAGTGCCGTTGATTTTCTCCGCATCCCACCCGCGCTATCCTATGCGCGCGGAGCGGGCGCGGTGCTTATCCGAGAAGCTGAAGATTGTGCGCGACGCATTCCCCGGCGAGGTAGTAATAGCGCGGCACGCGCTTGCTGACCGCGCAGAGCAGCTCATAGCTGATGGTGCCGCACGCCTCCGCAGCCGACGCGATGAGCTGATGCTCACCGAACACCTCGACCTCGTCGCCAACCTTGAGCGCAGGCTGATCTGTGACATCGATCATGCACATGTCCATGCAGATGCGCCCGACCTGCGGTGCGATCCCATAGGGTGTACGCACGCGGAGCTTTCCGGAAAGTGCGCGGAAAAGGCCGTCGGCATAGCCGATCGGCAGAACTGCGATGCGGCTCTCGCGCTCGGTAAAAAACTGCCTGCCATAGCTGATGGAGGTTCCGGGAGCAAAGTCCTTAATGGTGGAGATGACCGTTTTGACGGACATCACCGGCTTCATCCCCATCCGCTCGGCCAGCTCTCCCGTGCCGTAGAGGATGATGCCGCAGCGCACCATGTCCCCCGCCCATTCCGGATAGCCGGCAATGCCGCCGGCATTGCAGCAGTGGCGCAGACGGAAGCGGAATCCGGCCTGCGCTTCGACCGCATCGATCATGCGCACAAAGCGCTCGTGCTGAAGCCTTGTGAATGCCACGCTCTCGTCCGATTCCTCATCGCTGACACAGAAATGTGTAAAAATCCCCTCCGCGTCCAATCCGGGCAGGCGGAGAACCTCCAAAATATCCCGCAGACTCGCTTCAAAGTGCGCGTCGTCGCACTGAAAGCCCAGGCGACCCATGCCGGTATCCAGCTTGATGTGGACCTTCATCGTCCCGCCCGCGCGCACCGCGGCGGCGGAATACGCCTTGGCAATGGCAAGATCCGTCACTGCCTGTGTCATATCGTTCTTCAGTATCCGTTCTGCCTGATCAGCGGGTGTAAAGCCCAGCATCAGGATCGGAAGTGTGATGCCGCTGCGGCGCAGCTCCTCGCACTCGTCGATATTGGACACGGCCAGATAATCCATGCCGATCCTCTCCAGATGCTCTGCCACATGGATCGCACCGTGTCCGTATGCGTCTGCCTTGGCAACGCCGAGCAGCTTTACGTCCGGCCCCACCTGACGGCGGATGATGTCCAGATTGTGCGTGAGATTGTCGAGATTGATCTCCGCCCATGTTCTTTTCAGTGTACTCTCCATTTAAGTTCACTGCTCTTTTCATATATAGAGTGACGGATCGCGGCCATCCGCCGCACCGTCCGATGATAAACATGCCTGACGCCCATGCACCGTCTCCCGTCCGGTTTATTGCGCCGGGCCGGCGGCGTTATGCGCTGTGTGGTCAGTTGCGGTTATTGTATCATAAAATGCGAAGCTCGTAAACTCCATATAGATGGCAATTTCTTCATTTTTTGCGATCTCGGCATATAGTGGCCGGTCATCCTGCGAAAACCAGACGGTATAGTACAGCGTCTCGCCGCTCGCCTCGCTCTCAAAGCGGACGTGCAGGGCCTGTTCGACGTCTGCAAAGTCCTCTTCATTCTCTTCCAGCGCATACCCTTCGGCGACCGCACGCAGCGTCAGCGGCAGGCAGTTCGCCGCGCACAAGCCCGCGACCGCCCCTCCTGCGTCGAGCACAAGCCCGTCATAGGATAGCGTCAGAGCATCGGCGCCGAGCTGTGCTGTCACGCCGGCGAGCAGCTCAGGCGCAAGCACCGTGACCTTTGCTCCGCTCTCATCCCCGTCCACGCGGAGCGTATAGCGCACCTCCTCCTGCTCCCGCACGAGCCGGAGCTGCACCGACGCGGTATATCCCGCCGCTGCGGCATATTTCTCCTGTAAGGCTGCAAGGCGGCCTGCCCTCTCTTCCCTGCCGCAGCCCGGCAGCGTCAGAATCAGCAGCGCCGTCAGACCGAAAACGCTCCATTTTCGCATACCATGCCCTCCAAGCGGTTTTTGCTCTATGGATATGCTTCACTGACTCACACTATGCGCACACGCTGTGCGAAAGCTGTTGCCCTTTTTCGCACTCTGTGTCATAATGGCGGCATCACTATGATACGGAGGTATCGCCATGAAAAAGAAACTTCTGTCCGTTCTCTGTGTTTTTGCGCTGATGGCGGCGCTTCTCCCCCACGTGCAGGCACTGGAGGGAGAGGGCACGCGCGCCGCGCAGACGCTCGCCGCTCTCGGTCTGGTCAGCGGCACGCCGAACGGCTATGACACATCCGCGCCCGCCACGCAGGAGCAGGCCGCCGCGCTGCTCGTCCGCCTGCTCGGCGCGGAACAGGAGGCTGCCGCCGACCGGCGCAGCTGCGGCTGGAAAAATGTACCCCGCTGGGCGTGGAATGCAGTGAATTACTGCGCCAATCACGGTCTGCTCGATCAGGAGGAATATCGTCCGAATGCTTCGGTGAACGCCGAGCTGTGGTGCTCCATGCTGCTGCGGGCAATCAATGAGCCCATCGCAGGCGGCGGCGTGAATACCGCGCGCCGCATCGGTCTGATCGCTCTGCCGCTTGAGGGTGTACTCACACGCGGCGAGCTGTTTGAAACGGCACTCAGCGCGCTCACGTCCCCCTGCCTGAACGGCGGCGTGTCGCTTCTTGACGGTCTGATCGAAAAGGGGCTCTGTTCGGAGGAAAAAGTCTCCTCTCTCGGCCTGCGCAGCGAATGTCTGAACGCCCGCGAGCTTGCCGACCGTCATGTTGCTGCCGTGCTTCAGCTCGCCCTGTATGAAGATGAGGCCTCGTTCGCCGAGGGCGATGCCAGTGCAAATGCCAGCGCCATCCTCATCTCCGACGACGGTCTGGCGCTGACAAACTGCCACTCCATCCGTGACGCCGTGATCGGCACGGCCACGCTTGTCACCGGCGAGACCTTCCGCATCAACCGTGTGCTCTTCTACGACGATCCGCTCGATCTTGCCGTAATCCGCATTGACCGCACCAGCACGGATGCTGTCATCATCCCCCGCTTTTCCTATGCCGAGCTCGTCGACCGTAAGGATGTCCGCGTGGGGGACACCGTTTATGCCATCGGCAACCCGCTTGGTCTCGGTCTGACCGTAAGTCAGGGCATCATCAACTCCGTCTCGCACGAGGCGGATCTGTCCAATCGTCCCTGCTTCGTCAGTGACGCGACAATCTCCCGCGGCTCCAGCGGCGGCGCGCTGTTCAACGAGCTCGGACAGGTCATCGCCGTGACCACGGGCGCTTACAATCTCGGCAACAACATGTACCTGAGCGTTCCCGTCGCTCCGGTGCTGAACCTCGACCTGAGCGGCGAGGGTTACACCCTCACCGAGGTCAACGATGCGCTCGACGCGCAGGAGGAAGCCGCGCAGGCGGACGCCGAGTGACACTCACCCCCTCCGCCGCACAGAGCCGCTCAAGCCTCTGAAATAAAAAAGGCCGCACCTCCCAAAGCTTGTGGGAGATGCGGCCCTTTACTGTTTATTTTACTGGAGAAGCAGAAGGCTGAAGACAAGGGTAAAGAGCGCGACCGTTTCGATAATACCGATGACGATGAAGAAGTTTGCCGTGCCCTTGCCCGTCTCGCCGAGCGCGTCCGCGCTCGCCGCGGCGACCTTGCCCTGGAAGAATGCGGACAGGCCGATGGCGAGGCCTGCGAAAATGCCCGTGAACATAGCCAGCGCGGCGTCCGCGCCGGAGGCAACCGCGTTGCGGATGAAGTTCATCAGCAGGAAGCCATAGATCGTCTGCGTCAGGGGCGCGCCGGAGAAGGCGACCATGATGAAGGGAGCGGGCTTGCCGTTCGCATAGCACTTCTTCCACGCGCCAACGCTTGCCTGCGCCGCAAAGCCTGCGCCGAACGCGCTGCCCATGGCGGACAGACCCAGCGCGCATGCCATACCAATATATTCGATGCTCATAACAATTTCTCCTCTTTTATTTATTTTTTGATCTTATCGAGTTTTTTAAACGGCGCATAGGCAATGCCCGTCCATTCCATACCAAGCTGGCCGGAAAATTCCAGCAGATTCAATCGCACGCCGTGCACAACCACCGAAAGCAGGCCCATCACAACATTCAGTCCATGGCCGACGAGCATGATGAGCGCGCCGACGATAAGCAACGGCCCCTTGAAGCCGAGCGCCATGTTGTTGAAGCTCTGTGCAATGGCAAGCGAGGCCATGCCGACGGCAAACAGGCGGATATAGCTCATAATGTTGCCGAAGGCGCTGATGGTGTTGAGGAACACGGTAAACGCGTTGCCGAGTCCTGCCTTGAGGCCCTGTGCAAAGGTCTTGTCCGGCGACATCCCGCCGAAGCATACGACCAGCACAAAGCCGCAGGCCACAACCACGGCGATCGGCACAAGATTGACCTGCTCGCCGATGACCAGATACAGCACCACGAAATACAGCGCACAGATCGAGCACAGCCAGCCGAGGTCGGCGACCCAGCTCAGGTTTTTCTCGCGTGTTTTCCGCCGGATGTTCATAATGCACGCCAGCGAGAGCTGGATCGTGCCGAGGATGAAGCAGAATTTCATGACGCTGTTTTGCTGCTGCGTGGTGGTGACGTTGAAATACTCGGGATAGTTTGCAAAGGCCGGTACGACCAGCGATTTGAGGATGGGGACGTGCATCGCACCCTCCAGCCCGAACCATGTGCCGGTCATCGCACCCCATATGATCGTGGCGGCGGAGAGCACCCAGAGCAGCTGCACCGCGTTGGACGGCTTTTTCGTTTTCACCGTCAGTGCCGCGGCGGTCAGCAGGAACAGGCAGCCATAGCCCGCATCGCCGATGATCATGGCGAAAAAGAGGGTAAAGAAGCCAAGGAACCAGAAGGAGATATCATACTCATGGTAGCCCGGCACCGTACCGAGAATGTCAAACACGGGCGCGATGAGACGCGTGACCTTCGTATACTTGATCTTGGTCGGCACCTTGTCGTCATCGTCTGCAGGATCGTCAATCGCCCACGCCCAGTGCTTCTCGGCGGCAGCCGCCTTGAAGCGCGCCTCCTCGTCCGCGGGGATGTATCCTGTCAGCCACACAAGCCCGTCCTCGTTTGCCGAGGTGTTGCTCACGGAGGAATACTCCGCCTCATTCTGCGTCTTGAGCAGCTGCTCGCGCAGGCTTCCCAGATGCTCTGCCGCCGCTTTGAGCTGCGACTCACACTCGGCCAAACCGTGCTCGCAGTCTGCAATCTCCTGCCGGTACTCGTCAAGGCTCTTCTCCGGCGGGATGAACTCGCCGGCGGCACAGACGGCGGGCAGTGCGCCGAGCACAGCGATGGTCTCCATCCTGCCGACCGGCGCGAGACGGATAAAGCGCACCGTCTCGTCCGCTTCAAGGGAGGCAAGGAGCTTTTTATCCACGCGGCAGAAGTGCAGCTCGAAGCCCTGTTCCTTCAGCTCCCGCACATCCGCCGGAGAGAAGCTGCCCCAGCCCTCAAGCGTATCGCACGCAGCCGCCGCGGCGCTTTTCGTCCGCTCAAGCGTTTTTTCCCGTTCAAGACATTCGTTGAGCTCCGCGTACAGCTTTTCAAAGTCCGCGTCGCTGAGCGTCTTTGCCTCGCTCTCTCCGCCGCCGTGCTCTTCCAGCACAGTGATGAGACGCGAGATGGCGGCAAAGCGCTCCAGATACGTCTGGTCGGCGTCCGCCTTTTCCGCAAAATGGACAATGCCGAGCGCACGCAGCGCGCCGAGCATTTCCTTTTTCTGCGAGGCTGCAGCAACAACACAGGCGACTTTCATTTTTTCGATCATCGTGCCGCCTCCTGTAGCTTTTTCTTGGCAATCTTGCCGCGCACAACGGCCGAGGTCTGCTGGTCGCCCAAGTAGATGCCGATGACGCGGATGTTCTCCTTTGCCTCGGGGATCTTCACCTTTTCAAACAGGTTCACGCGCTGCGCGGTAGAGCGCAGCTCCTGCTCAAGCAGCTCAACCTGACGGTGCAGCGTTTTCGACAACGCATCCAGCCGCGCGATCTCGCGCAGCGTGACCACAGCGGTATCCACCCAAAGCGGATAGTCGGCCACATCGTAAGCGATGTCAGCAAAGGTCAGCTCGCGGAATACCGGGACCTTTACGCCTGCGACATTCTCCTCGCCGCACTCCACATCCAGCGGACGCACAAGCGTATCGAGCGTCTTATCCGGCGGGAACGTACCGTTTTCCGCAAACACCGCCACCCAGTCATCCAGACCGGCAATGACCTTCAGGCGCTCGGCCTCCACCTTTTCCAGCTGCGCCATTATCTGCATCACGACCGACTGGAGCTGCTGCTTTTTCAGCTGCAGGGTCGGCAGATAGCGCTGAAACTGCTTGAGGTGGTCCTTCTGCACCTTCAATTCATTTTTTGTTAATTTGACAGCCATACGTGCTCCCTCAGTTCAAAGCGTCCTTTTTCGGCCATCTCTCCTGAAGGATGCTCGTCTTCAGGCCCGTCTCGTTCGGTTCAAAGCACTCAGCAAGGATCTCCCAGCCGAGGTCCAGCGCCTCCTCCAGTGGAATGTTCACGCTCAGATCCATCAGCTTTGTCTCAAAAAGGCGGCCGTACTTGAGCAGCTTCTCATCCCATTCGGACATCATAAAGCCCATGGACTTTTTCTCAAGGCTCTCCTTATACGCGCTGTAAAGGCGGATCATGCCGTCCATCAGGGCGCGATGGTCGCTGCGCGTCGTGCCGTTGACGTTCTGCTTGAGTCGGGACAGGGAGCCGAACGGCTCAATGTGGCCATTTTTGAGGTAATACTGTCCCTCGGTGATATAGCCCGTGTTATCTGGCACGGGATGCGTCACGTCATCGCCGGGCATCGTGGTGACGCCGAGGATGGTGATGGAGCCTGCACCCTCAAAGTCGACCGCCTTTTCGTAGCGCGCTGCCAGACAGCTGTAAAGATCACCGGGGTAGCCGCGGTTGGACGGCACCTGCTCCATCGTGATGGCCATTTCCTTCTGCGCGTCGGCGTAGTTGGTCATATCGGTCAGCAGCACGAGCACGCGCTTGCCGGCAAGGGCAAACTGCTCAGCCACGGCAAGCGACAGGTCGGGCACGAGCGTGCACTCGACCGTCGGGTCGGAGGCCGTGTGGATAAACATGACCGTGCGGCCCATCGCGCCGCTCTTTTCCAGCGTATCGCGGAAGAAGAGGTAATCGTCGTACTTCAATCCCATGCCGCCGAGAACGATCACGTCGATTTCCGCCTGCATGGCAATGCGGGAGAGCAGCTGGTTGTACGGCTCGCCGGAGGCGGAGAAGATTGGCAGCTTCTGACTCTCGACAAGGGTGTTGAACACGTCGATCATCGGAATGCCTGTACGGATCATGCGCTTTGGCACGATACGCTTGGCCGGATTGACGGACGGCCCACCAATGGGGATCATATTCTCCGTCAGCGCGGGGCCGTTGTCGCGCGGCACGCCCGCGCCGTCGAACACGCGGCCGAGCAGATCGTCGGAGAACGAGACCATCATCGGCCGTCCGAGGAAGCGGACGGTGTCCGTCGTGCTCACGCCCTGCGTGCCAGCAAAGACCTGCAGGGATACAAGGTCGCCGTCGAGCTTGATGACATTGGCATAGCTGTCGCCGACGAGGGCAAGGTCCCCGTTGCGCACGCCCTGCGCGCGCACGGTCACGACATTGCCGACGATCGACTCGATTTTAGTATAAACTTTCTGCATACAGACTTCCTCCTTAACCCTTCACTCTGTTCCGATAAAAGTCTGTCAGTTTCTTTTCCTGCGCTTCAAATTCCGGCGTCTGGAATACGGTATTGTGCCAGTCGAGGAACTCCTGACGCATCTGGTTGAAGAACGAGCGGATCTCCTTCTTGTCGCTCAGGTCATAGCTGCTCATGAGCACATCGTAGAGCACGTTGAACTCATGCGCCTGACGCTCCGGCTCGCAGGCCGCGTC
>CAKTOJ010000048.1 GCA_934589665.1 uncultured Oscillospiraceae bacterium
AAAGCCAGTCCGTAGACTGGCCGGGTGGAAGTGACCTCCCTTCATGGTTTTATATATGAAAACGCCGCCCGTTGTCCCGTTGGGCGGCGCAATCCAAAGGATTTCTTGATTTTTCTTTAATAGCTGCTACAATTATATTGTAATGTTCTAATAAGTTTACTTGCAGATTGACTGTCATTATGAGGAGGGCTTTATGATTATATCTATTCCCGACAAGCTGACACCTGTCAGAGCTGTTAATTTTGCAAAATATATTGGCACTTTAGAAGCTAATTGCGATAACTTTGAATACGACTTTTCTGCGATGCAACATTGTCGACCATTTGGATTGCTTATAATTGCCGCGGCAATTAGAAATAACATGAAGCGATTTCCTCGTGCTCAGCACAATATGATCAATACAGAACAAACACAAGGGGGACGATTTGCAGCAGACTTTGGCTTTTTTCAAAGTATGGGAATTGATATCGGCATTGCAAGGGAAGAGGACGATGTTGGCAACCGCTATATTCCAATAAAAAAGATTACTGCTGCGAATCTTCATAAACAGTATTCTGATACCGTAGTATTAAACGAAAAAGTTGATCGTCATGCTCGGGTGTTATCGGATGTGCTTGTTGCGGATTTGTCCAAAGAAGTTCGGACAGCTGTTCAATACTGCTTTAGAGAAATCATCCGAAATACTTTTGAACACGCTAATACAGATAGCCTGTGGGTATGTGGACAGTACTGGCCATCACGAGATGAGGCGGAAATTGCTATACTTGATGAAGGAATTGGAATTTATAAAAGTCTGAAGTCCAATTTGAGAATTAAAGTAAATTCATGTAGCGAAGCAAATATGATGGCATTACAGCCCGGGCTTTCGTCTACATATGGTCAAAAGCAAGACCCCTTTGACATTTGGCAGAATTCAGGCTATGGGTTATATGTTGCAAGTACACTTTGTGCAATGAATGGTGGCTATTTTGTTTTAAGTAGCGGTGATGCCACAGCGTTAATCAATGGAGATGGGAATATTCAAACAATATATGACAGTCTCCAAATGGGGACTGCCGTTTGCTTGAATATTCGAACAAATAGTAGAAAACTGCAATCATTCGAAAAGACCTTGACCGCTATTGTGAGCGAAGGAGAAAGAAAAGCTCGCGAAAATGGGTCTCAGCGTATTTTGTCGGCTTCAAAAGTTACAACCGTTGCCTCTATGTTAAAACACATAGAGGCATCCCTATCCACAGATGATAATTCAGTTGGCGTAGAGCCTATTGGAAAGAATCTTATCCCTATAAATACACAAGTTACTTTTGAAGTATTATCAACGATAGATGGAGATTTAACTGGAAACTTTGAGTTCAATGGGGATAAAATACCCGGTCGTCTTACAAATGTTACAAAGGCAAATAAAAAATTGTATCTTTCTCATCATTCGAAAATACAAGCTGTTGTCAGGAAATATAAGAATGGGGTATATTGCTTACTAGAACCAAGCTATTATAAGTCAAAAAGCAAGAAAGGCTAAATGTTTTGTATATTTGATTACCCTCTCGTTTTAATGGATGTATGCAACCGCACTAACCGGGAACATGATTGAAATAGCAATGATACCCCTCAGCAATCTACAATCTATGGGAAACGCCGCCCGTTGTCCTGTTGGGCGGCGTTGTTCTCGTCATTTTGAAATATTAGAATAAAAACCTCTTGCCGACTGCCAGCAAACCGTTGATATATCTGCGTTTTCTGAAATCCTATAATTACACTCCGACCAAAAATCTCCGAAATCAAGCGATTTCGGAGATTTTTATTATCAAAAAGTTGCAAAAATTCATTTTCCTCTCTTTTTGATTGCCCAATTTACACACGGATTTACATATAGGCAACACCATAATATCTGCCAAACAGCACGCAAATCCCAATATCCGCCATTACATTATATAAGTTCCGCCTACCCCAAAGCTTCCTTGGAATTTTTTCTTGACATTCACAGCACGTGCATTTATAATCGCAAACATCTGAATATTGTATGTCTCCTCCGGCACCGGCCGGAGGGTAAAAGGCATCCGTGACCGAGCCGTAGGTATTCCGATTTATGTCGGATAAGGCTGGGTCATGGATGCCTTTACTTTTCAGCAAATCTTTATTAAAAGGAGAAATTGTCATGAACATCAAACCCTTTGCCGTGGAAGAATGGATGAACGAGTACGAGACCAATGCGCGCTATAACATTGCCGAGACCTGCGTGGACTCCGTTTCCCTCGACGAGCTTTTTGCCCTCACCGGCGAGAGCAAAGACGAATTTTTATCCAAATTCTGCGCAACACGTCTGACCTATGGCGACATCTGGGGTAGCGACACGCTGCGCGGGGGTGTGTGTAAGCTCTACCGTACCGTCAAGCCGGATGAGGTCGTGCTGACGCACGGTGCGGCAGGTGCGAACCATCATGTGTTCTGCTCTCTCATCTCCGCGGGCGACCGCGTGGTGAGCATCATGCCCACCTATCAGCAGCTCTACTCCATCCCAGAGGCCATCGGTGCAGAGGTCGCCATCATGCACCTCAAGCAGGAGCACAATTATCTGCCTGATCTCGACGAGCTCAAATCCCTTGTGACGCCTGAGACGAAGATGATCTGCATTAACAATCCCAACAATCCCACCGGTGCGCTCATGGGCTGGGAGCTGCTCACACAGATCATCGAGATCGCGCGCGGCGTGGACGCTTATATTCTCTGCGACGAGGTCTACCGGCATCTGACACAGGCCGACGGCTGGTGTGAATCCATTGCCGACCTTTACGAAAAGGGCATCTCGGTCAGCAGCATGTCCAAGGTCTTTTCGCTCGCCGGCATCCGAATGGGCTGGATCGCCACGCACGACAAGGCAGCGGTGAAGGCCTTCCTCTCCCACCGCGACTATAACCTCATCAGCTGCGGCATGTTCGATGACGCGGTCGCATCGCTTGCTTTGCGCCACAGCGACAGGATGATCCGCCGTAATCAGGCCATCGTGCGCGAAAACCTCGCCATTCTGGACGTATGGGTGCAGGAGCATCCGCACTTTTACTACACCAAGCCGCAGGCTGGCACAACTGCGCTGGTCTATTACGATTTTGACATTCCTTCTTATGAGTTCTGCAAGCGGATGTACCACGAGACCGGTGCCTTTGTCACGCCGGGTGACTGCTTCGAACAGCCGCGCAGCATGCGCATCGGCTACGCCTGCGACGCACAGACGCTCAAAGACGGCCTTGCCGCTCTGGCAGCATTTGCGGAAAAGCTCGGCTGAAAATCCGCTCTTATTTCTTGACATTTCGCCCGACAATTTGTACTCTTGATTCGTATGAATATAAGGACGGAGGGAGGCGAGGCCATGCAGTGGGATTTTGAGGCGTTCTATCTGCGGCACTTCAAGGCAATTTACCGCGTCTGCTATGCCTTTATGAAAAACGCGCAGGACGCCGAGGACTGCATGGAGGATACCTTTGTCAAGGCCATGACCTGTGATGCCGCCTTTGAAAACGAGCGGCACGAGCGCTCCTGGCTGACCAAAACGGCCATGAATCTCTGCAAGGACAGGCTAAAGCACTGGTGGCGGCAGAAGGTGACACCCATTGATGAGGAAACGGAGCAGGCTGCTGCGGAGCCGGACGAAAAACGTGAGGTCACAGAGGCCGTCATGGCTCTGCCAGTCAAATACAAGGAGGTCGTCTGGCTGCACTACTACGAGGGCTATCAAACCGACGAGATCGCAGCCATACTGAACCGTCCGCCGTCGACCGTGCGAAACCAACTGCGGGACGCCCGGACGAAACTGAAGCTTACATTGGGAGGTGAGGACGCATGAACGAAAACAATATCAAAAAAGCATTTGACGAAATTGAGCCGGACGCCGGCGCGCAAGAGCGGATGTATGCCAACATTTTGAAAAAGGCATCGGCACAGCGTGCCGCATCTGAAAGCAAAGCCGATGTGTCCTCAACATCCGTTCCGCTGCCCACACGCCGCCCGACTCCGCTGTGGAAGCGTTTCGGCGCAATGGCCGCGTGCCTTGCACTCGTGACAGTTCTCACACGTGGCTTTCTGCATCCGTTTTTTGCCGGGAACAGCGAGGGAGACGAGCCTCCGGTCATGGTCGGCTCGCCGTTTGAGGATGTGCAGAGCGCGGCAGACTTTGCAAAGCTGGGCTTCACCATCGACGCGCCGGAGGGCGCGGAGAACGTGACCTATACCATCGCAGACGGCGAGATCGCCCGCGTGGACTTCGCACTGGATGGCCATGAATACACCTATGAAGCGTCAAAGCTGGACGGCAACTTTTCCCGCGCAGACGGAGAGGCCGTCGGCAGCGCCGCATTGAGCGCAGAGTACGGAGCCGTGCTCGACCGCGTATCGCCCGACACCTGGCGCGCGCACTGGAGTGGCGACGGCGTCAGCTATTATCTGACGAACTTTGACGGCGCAGAGGAGGCGGCCATTACAGTCCTTGCGAATACACTGATGGAAGGCATCTGAACACGGTAAAATTTCGGAGAGTAAACACTCTCCGAAATTTTTTATTTTTCATCCGACATTTTGCTCCGCTCCCTCGTATGGATGTATGGACAGGCAAGAGCACAGCGTTTCCGGAGACGCCGCTCCGCCGCCCACATTCATAAAACATCTTAAACTTTAAAGGAGCAAATCATAATGAAGCGTATTTTGACTTTTGTGCTTGCCATGAGCATGATGCTTTCCCTCGCCGCCTGCGGCGGCAAGTCCGATGACAACAAGGACAATAACGATAAAAACACAGAGGTGACCATGACGGCCCAGGAGATCATGGATACCCTGAAAGAGAAGCTGGGCGGCAGCTTCGACTGTGACACGACCGAGGACGAGGCCCGCATGAGCGGCTATTGGGGCTTTGATATGGATAAGGTGGAAAGTTGGGCGGCCATGAGTAATTCCAATTCCAGCCTGAACCCCAGCACCACCGTCATTGTCAAGGTCACGGACGGCTATGCACAGGATGCCGCCGCGCTGTTGCAAACCGGTTATGAGCAACTGCTCAGCTACTCCCGCATGTACAATATGGATCTGCAAAAGGTCCTGCAGGCACGTCTTTTTGTCAGCGGCAATTACGCGGCCCTGCTGATTCTCGGTGCCGAGGGTGACTGGGCAGCCAGCGACGAGGAGCAGGCCAAGTTCGCCGCTGACGAAGCCGCCAAGGTCGATGCCGTATGGAACGGCATTTTCGGCTCCGCAGATAACAGCATCACGATTCCCGAGGATACCGGCAGTGACAACGGCGGCTTTTTTGATATGAGCGATGATGAGCTTCCCGAGGGCGAAATCATGATCGGCGGCTGATATGGTATTCTCCAGCCTGACATTTTTACAATGCTTCCTGCCGCTGTGTCTGCTCTCTTACTTCATCGTCCCGCAGAAATGGCGCAACGCCATCCTGTTCCTGTTCAGTCTGCTGTTTTACGCATGGGGTGAGCCGGTCTATGTGGTGCTGATGCTGTTTTCCACCGCATTGGACTACACCTGCGGACAGGTGGTAGAGCGGTACCGTGGACAGCGGGGAGCAAAGATCGCGCTGCTAGTGTCGGTCTGCGTGAACCTTGGCTTGCTGGGCGTGTTCAAATACAGCAGCTTCCTCATCGGCACCGTCAATTCTCTGTTCGGCACGGCGCTTCCGCGGCCGGATCTGCCGCTGCCCATCGGCATCAGCTTCTACACCTTCCAGACCATGAGCTACACCATTGATATCTACCGCGGCGAAGCGAAAGCGCAGAAGAACATCATCAATTTCGGTGCATATGTGACCTTATTCCCGCAGCTCATCGCCGGCCCCATCGTCCGCTACCAGACGGTAGCGGACGAGCTGGAGAACCGGAACTGCTCCGCCGATCTGTTTGCCTCTGGCGTGAAACGCTTTGCCTGCGGCATCGGAAAGAAGGTACTGCTGGCAAACAACATCGGTCTTTTGTGGGAGGCTGCATCCGCACAGGCCTCCCACACGGTATTGACGGCGTGGCTGGGCGTCATTGCCTACGGTTTCCAGATCTATTTCGACTTTTCCGGCTATTCCGATATGGCAATCGGCCTCGGACGGATGCTGGGGTTCCGCTTTTTGGAAAACTTTAACTATCCATTCTTAGCAGACAGTATCACCGATTTCTGGCGGCGCTGGCACATCTCGATGGGAACATGGTTCCGCGACTATGTGTATATTCCGCTCGGCGGGAACAGGGGCGGCCTTACAAAGCAGCTGCGCAATATTGCCATCGTCTGGCTGCTCACCGGCCTCTGGCACAGGGCCAGCTGGAACTTCGTCCTCTGGGGCGTGTATTTTGGCGTGCTGCTGGCGGCAGAAAAGCTGTTTCTGCTGCGCTGGCTCAAGAAACTGCCTGCTGTGCTTCGCCACATTTACGCACTGGTGCTGGTGACGGTCAACTGGACGCTGTTTGCGTTCACAAATGTCACCAAAGGCTTTATGTGGCTGAAAGCCATGTTCTCCGGCAGACTGTACGACAGCGCCAGCCTTTATCTTCTGCTGACTTATGGGCTGATGCTGGCGGTTTGTGCTCTGGCCGCCACGCCCCTTTGCAAACGCTTCTATGAAAAGCTGAACTCCCGTCTGGGGCAGCGGGCGCTGACTGCGGCCGACTGCGGCGGACTGCTCTGCGTACTGGTGATGTCCATGGCCTATCTGGTCAGCGGCAGCTACAATCCGTTCCTTTACTTCCGATTTTGAGGTGAGAGTATGCGAAACAAGATCATAACCTCTTTTTTCTGCCTGCTGCTGGCGGCGTCCGCACTCATCGGGCTGATGATACCGGACCGGTACTATTCGGAGCGGGAAAAGCGCACCCTGACGCAAAAGCCGCGCTTCACCGCCGCTTCTTTCATCTCCGGCAAGTTCGGCGACGAGCTGGAACGCTACCTCACCGATCAAATCCCTCTGCGGGACGGCTGGGTAACCATGAAGACCTATCTGGAGCTGGCCGCCGGGAAACGGGAAAGCGGCGGCGTTTACATTTGCAAGGATAAGTACCTGATGGACAAATTCACCTCTTACAGCAAAAAGCAGCTTGCCGCCAACGCAGCCGCCCTTGCTGATTTACAAAAGAAGCTGGCGGCAGAGGGCATCCCCATGAACACGATGCTCGCACCCGTGGCGGCGCAGGTCCTCACGGACAAGCTGCCCGCCTATGCCCCTGCGGCGGACTACGCCGCTGTTCTGCAAGTGCTGACCGACACAGGAATTGATACGGTGAACGTATTTTCTGCCCTCTCCGCTCACAGCAGCGAAAACATTTATTACCGCACCGACCACCATTGGACGAGCCTTGGGGCCTACTACGCCTACTGCGCATGGCGCGGCGTCGAGCCATCGGCGGTCGACTGGACGCAGGAGGTACTCTGCGACAACTTCCGCGGCACGACTTGGAACAAGGTTCCCCTGCCTACGATCTCCGCCGAGGAGATTACTGCATGGTACCGGCATCCGGAGCGCCGTGTATCCTACAATGACGGGCAGTATGAAACGGACAGCATCTATGAACGCAGATACCTTGAGGGCAGTGACCAATACGCGGTGTTTCTGAACTCCAATCAGGCGCAGACAGTCATCGCGGGCAGCGGAGAAAACGGCAGACTTCTGCTCATCAAGGACTCCTATGGCAATACATTCGTCCAGTTTCCTGTGGAGGACTATGCCGAAGTCCACGTTCTCGACCTCCGTTTTTTCAAGGGTGACGTGACCGAATACGCCAAAGAGAACGGCATTACTGATGTACTGGTGCTCTACGGCACACAGAACTTTATAAAGGACACAAGCCTACAGACTGCGGCAGGATAACTGTGTCAGACGGAAAAACTTTGTTGACGATGCCCGGCCAAAAGCGTATAGTAAGTTCAACAGGTTTTTATCAATAAAACGATTGGAGGAGTGCCCTATGGATTTGCCCGCCTGCCCGGTGGAAACGACGCTGATGCTCATTGGCGACAAATGGAAGGTTCTGATCCTGCGCGACCTGATGGGCGGCACCAAGCGCTTCGGTGAGCTGAAGAAATCAATCGGCCATGTGACGCAAAAGGTGCTCACTGCCCAGCTGCGGGATATGGAGGATAAGGGGCTTCTCACCCGCAAGGTCTATGCCGAGGTTCCGCCGCGGGTCGAGTATACCCTGACGGAGACGGGATACAGCCTGAAGCCGATTCTGGATTCCATGGTGGTCTGGGGTACTGGCTACCAGCAGCAAAACGCCGCGCGAGAGGAAGCACACGGGCTTTAATGCCGCGCGCTATGTGGCTTCACCGCCAGTTTTTGTCCAATTAGCGTGCAGCACACATCAGCAAAAAGCAGAAACAGCGCCTGTGAGGATCACAGGCGCTGTTTTTACCGTTCTTTCCAACTGCTAAACGCGTGCTCGTGTTTAGCAACGCTCCTGCGCCACATTCAGCACAGTCACGTTTAATACTGGCGCACCACGGCAACGACCTTGCCGAGGATCTCGCACTCCCGTCCGTCGATGGGCTGATAGTCGGGGTTCGCAGGCAGGAGCCAGATCTCCCCATTCTGCTTTTTGAAGGTCTTGACCGTGGCCTCATCGCCGATGAGCGCAACGACGATCTCCCCATTCACCGCCGTCTGCTGGCGGCGGACAACGACCAGATCATCCGGCAGAATCCCGACGCCGAGCATGGACTCGCCCCGCACGCGCAGTGCAAAAAACTCCCCGCTGCGATTGCCGGTGTCAAAGGTCAGGTAGTCCTCCACGCACTCCTGCGCCAGAATCGGGCTGCCTGCGGCGACATTGCCGACGATGGGAATGCGGTTTTCCCTCGCATCCGTCTCCTCCATAAAGTCGCTCCGTGCCGGCGGCGCAGAGGCAGCGGCAGACTGCTGCCCTAACGCCTCTGCGCTGAGCTTGATCGCGCGGCCCTTGCCTGCGCTGCGCTCCAGATAGCCCAGCTCCTCAAGGTGCTTGATGTGAAAATGCGCGGTGGAGGGCGACTTGAGGTCAAGCGCAGCGCAGATTTCGCGCACAGAGGGCGGATAGCCCTGTTCTCTCACGCATTTAACGATGTAGTCATAGACCTTCTGCTGCATTTTCGACAGCTTTTCCATCGTGTCAAGCCTCCTCCTGTTTACTCTTATGTGCAGTATAGCACATTCGTTCGAATCGTGCAACATCTGCTTGAGGAATTTCTGCGTTTTTTTCTTGCCGACACGGCATTGACACGTTCGGCAGGACTATGTAAAATAAAAGGTGAATTTGCACAACGAAAGGGAGACACCATGACCACTTCATTCCACGGAACCGAAAATTACGTCGCCTCGCCTGAGCTGATGGGCGCGGTGAATATCGCCGTTGCGCTGCAAAAGCCGCTGCTTATCAAGGGCGAGCCGGGCACCGGCAAGACCATGCTCGCACAGGCGGTTGCCGACGCGCTGGGCAAAAAGCTCATCATCTGGAACGTAAAGTCCACCACCAAGGCGCAGGACGGCCTGTACGTCTACGATGTGGTACAGCGTCTCTACGACAGCCAGTTCGGCTCGGCCGGCGTGGACGACATCGGCAAATACATCAAGCTTGGCAAGCTCGGCGAAGCCTTCTCTGCCGATGAGCAGGTCGTTCTGCTCATCGACGAGGTGGATAAGGCCGATCTGGAGTTCCCGAATGACCTGCTCTGGGAGCTCGACAAGATGGAATTCTACATTCCCGAGACAAAGGAAACCATCAAGGCCAAACACCGCCCCATCGTCATCATCACCTCAAACGCCGAAAAGGAGCTGCCCGACGCCTTCCTGCGCCGCTGCATTTTTCACTATATCGCCTTCCCCGCACAGGAGCAGATGGAAAAGATCATCCGCGTGCACTTCGACAAGCTCGATGAAGAGCTGCTCCGTCAGGCAATGCAGGCGTTCTATTATCTGCGCTCCATCGAATCGATTGAGAAAAAGCCCTCCACCAGTGAGCTGGTGGATTGGATTCGCGCGCTTGAGCTCGGCGGCGTCGATCCCGCGCGCATCATGAAGGAGATCCCCTTCGCGGGCGTACTGCTCAAAAAGGACAAGGACATCGCGGCGATGCAGCGCCGGATGCGGTAAAGCCATGTTCGTTGGATTTTTCTATCTTCTCCGCCAGCGCGGCTTCGGCGTCTCGCTCAACGAGTGGATGACGCTCATGGAGGGGCTGCTGCTGGGACTGCACCACTCCACGCTGACGGGCTTTTACGACCTCTGCCGCGCCGTTCTGGTGAAAAGCGAGGCAGACTACGACAAGTTTGACGCGGTGTTTCTGGAGTATTTCAAGGACGTTCCCTTCCCCGAGGACATGCTGCCCGAGGAACTCATGAACTGGCTCGAACACCCCAAGAACGCACTCGCCGACTTCCGTGCCTTTCTGCGCAGTCAGGGCTATGAGGAAAAGAGCATTGACGAGATCCTGAAAATGTTTGAGGAACGTCTCAAGGAACAGAAGGAAGAGCACAACAAGGGCTCGTACTGGATCGGCACCGGCGGCTACTCCAATTTCGGCAATGCCGGACACAGCCCGCAGGGCATCCGCGTCGGCGGCGAGAGCATCTACCGCCGCGCGTTTCAGATCGCGGGCAAGCGGAAATACCGCGACTTCCGCCGTGATAACACGCTCGACATCCGCCAGTTTCAAATGGCTTTCCGCCTTCTGCGGCAGTATTCCGACCAGTCGCTCGGCGACCGGACGGAGTTCGATGTGGACGGCACGATCCGCGACACCTGCGACAATGCCGGCACACTTTCCGTGCGCTACAAGCGTCCGCGGCGCAACACGGTCAAGGTGCTCATGCTGATGGACTCCGGCGGCTCGATGAGCTACTATTCCCAACTGTGCTCCATGCTCTTTCAGGCGGCGCGCCAGTCCAACCATTTCAAGGAGCTCCACGTCTATTACTTCCACAACTGCATATATTCCACTGTCTATTCCGACCCGCGGATGTACCGTGAGCAGGGCGTCTCAACGGATTGGGTGCTGAAAAACTTCGGAAGCGAATACAAGGTTATTCTCGTCGGCGACGCATTGATGGATATGTACGAGCTGACCGAGAAGCGCTATGACTACCGCTACGGCGGCGCCACTCTCTCCGGCTTCGACTGGCTCAAGCGCTTCCGCGAGCAGTACGACCACATGATCTGGCTCAACCCCGAGGAGCCGCCGCGCTACGGCAGCTACTGGGGACAGAGCTACGGCTATATTGCACGTCTCATCGACATGTACCCGCTCAGCGTCGATGGGCTTGAGCGCGGCATGAAGAAGCTTCTGGTCAGTAAATAAGCCGACGCTGCATCTGCCGCCCGCAGGCAGCAAATGCAGCACGCATCTATTACATCCCTTTCAGCCAAAAAAAGAAGAGCTGCTTACGCAGCTCTTCTTTTTTGGTTTTCAAAGCAGTTCGGCTTAGAAAATGCCCTGGCACATCATGGCGTCGGCGACCTTCTGGAAACCGGCGATGTTCGCACCGGCGACCAGGTCGTAGCCCAGGCCGTAACGCTCAGCCGCCTCAACGGAAGCGTTGTAGATGTTCTTCATGATCTGATGCATCTTCGCATCGACTTCCTCAGCAGTCCAGTACAGACGCTCGGCGTTCTGAGCCATCTCGAGCTCGGAAACGGAAACGCCGCAGGCGTTAACAGCCTTGGAGGGAGCGACGACCATGTGCTTCTGCTCCTTGAGGAACTCAAGCGCATCGTTGGTGGTGGGCATGTTGGCGACTTCGATGTAGTACTTGACACCGGACTCGGCAATCTTCTTGGCCCACTCCATGTTGACGTCGTTCTGGGTAGCGGCGGGCATGTAGATGTCCACGTCCTT
>CAKTOJ010000049.1 GCA_934589665.1 uncultured Oscillospiraceae bacterium
ATTCTATCGTGCGTGAATTTGTCGGCGGCAGCATTTTTCAGTATTGAGAGTATTGAGAATATAAAGAAGGCAGCCATCCGGACGGACGGCTGCTTTTTTTGCACATTTTCCATTAAAATGGTGGTTTTTTACAAGGGCTATCTTGTCGTTTACGGATATTGTCCGGCGAAGGGTTTGGCAGTACAATACACAATACGGCTATATGCACCCGCTGAATTTTCGGGCGGGGAAAGGAGTGGCGTGATGAGCCGTTCGCGGAATTATCTTTCCGGTCTGCGCGCCGGTGTACCGGTGGTGCTCGGCTATGTGCCGGTCGCCGTCGCTTACGCCGTCATGGCACGGCAGGCAGGCTTTTCGGGGCTGGAGACGATCTCCATGTCGCTTTTCGTTTTTGCCGGCGCGAGCCAGATGATGGCTGCCGGCATGTACGTGCAGGGCGCGGGGATCGTTGCCATCATTCTGGCGACGTTCATCCTCAACCTGCGTCACCTTATCATGAGCACCTGCGTCATCAACCGCATGAAAAAGGACAGCACGGCGGTCAAGCTGGCGTCGGCTGTGGCTGTGACGGATGAATCCTTTGCGCTTTTTACAACGGCGGACGAGGCGCACAGCTCGGGCTGGTATTATCTGGGCCTCATCACGATGACCTATTCCTCGTGGGTGCTGGGGACGGTGCTTGGTGTGGCCGTGTCGGATTTCCTGCCGCCGCTGCTCACGGCGAGCCTTGCCGTGTCGCTCTATGCCATGTTCCTCGGCATCCTGATTCCGGGCCTGCGCGGGAAGGTGCGTCTGGTGCTGCTGGTCGCGGCTACGGCAGTGTGCAATTCACTTTTGTCGCTGCTTCTGCCGTCGAGCTGGTCACTGATCGTCTCAACGCTTTTGTGCGCGGCGGTCGGTAGCTTCTTTGTCACGCCGAACGGCGGGGAGGTCAGGGAATGAACGAACGCTTCTGGATCATTTTCGGCATGATGGCCGTGACCTGCATCCCGCGCCTGCTGCCGGCGGTTCTGCTGGATAAAATGCACTTCGGCGCGCGTTTTGAGCGCTTTTTGCAGCTCATTCCCTATACGGCCATGACCGCGCTCGTCTTTCCGGGCGTATTTACGGTTGACGCTGTGCGGCCGGAGATCGGCATTGCCGGCGCGGCGGTGGCCGGTGTGCTGGCGTGGAGAAAGGCGCCGCTGATGGTGTGCGTGCTGGCGGCAGTTGGTGTGGACGCGCTGCTGTATCTGCTTTGAGGAATCCGTTCGGAGTGCGGTATGCGCCCCGGACGGATCTTTTTATCCGGCAGAACCGCTTGAGCGGTCGGAAATATTTCCGGCTGCGTTCCGGCGTGGGTTTGCTCAAATGCACAAAAAATTGCCTGCTCCGGGAAAAACAGACTGGGAAATCCGCAGAATGAGACATGCGCACCCAAAAAGAAGGGAAAAGGGACTTGACAACTGGAAAATCCGCGTTATAATACGACACAACAAAGCAATCACAACAAACCTGTGATGGAGAGAAGTACCCAGTTGAGCAACCTTTCAGAGAGTTCCGGACGGTGAGATCGGAGCAGGGGATGGCTGGCGAATGGACTCCGGAGGGCGGTCCGAACGGGAAACCAAGTAGAGGCCGACGGGAATCCCACCCGTTATCCATCGGGGCGCGTATGATGGTACGCGTAAGCGAGCGGGCGTTTTATAACGTCAATTTGGGTGGTATCGCAGAAGTACAATGACTTTTGTCCCATGTAGGTGGGATGAAGGTCTTTTCTTTTTTCTCTCTGTTCCGGCAAGACAGAGCTTCATCTGCCGCCCAAAATCAAATAAATTTGGAGGAAAACCAAAATGAAAGCCAATATGATGAAGAAGTTCCTGACCCTCGCCCTTGCCGGTGCGATGACTCTCTCCCTCGCCGCCTGCGGCGCAAAGGACGCACAGCCCGACGTCCAGCCGGACAACAGCGCGGAAGAAACCAAAACCTACAAGGTCGCGGTCATCAAGCAGCTTGACCACGCCTCGCTCGACGAGATCGCAAACGCCGTCACCGCCGAGCTGGATAAGATTGCCGCCGACAACGGTGTGACCATCGAATACGACGTGACCTCCGGCCAGAATGACCAGACCACACTCAAGCAGCTCTCCGATCAGGCGATCGCCGACGGTGTGGACGCCATCATCCCCATTGCAACCACCGCTGCACAGATCGCCGCGCTCTCCGCGGAGGAGACCAAGACGCCTGTTGTCTACGCCGCGATCTCCGATCCCGAGGCGGCAAACCTCACCGGCATCGACTATGTGACCGGCACCAGCGACGCGCTGAATACCGAGTTCATCATGGACATGATGTTCGCCCAGAACCCCGATGCCGCCAAGGTTGGCCTGCTCTACTCCCTGTCTGAGCCCAACTCTACCAAGCCTATCGCCGACGCCAAGGCATATCTGGATGCCAAGGGCATCGCGTATGTCGAGCAGACAGCCAACACAAACGACGAGGTGGTCGCTGCAGCCTCCGCCCTCATCGCCGCCGGCGTGGACGCTGTATTCACTCCCACCGACAATGTGATCATGGCTGCTGAGCTGGCCATTGCCGAGGATCTTGCCAAGGCCGGCATCCCCCACTATACCGGTGCTGACTCCTTTGTCCGCAACGGCGCCTATGCCACCTGCGGCGTGAACTACACCGATCTGGGCGCCAAGACCGCTGATCTGGCCTACAGCGCCATGACCGACGGCATGGACGGCATGGAGGATTACTACCTCATGGACGGCGGCATCATCACCGTCAACACCGACACCGCGGCTCTCATCGGCAAGCAGGCCGAGTACTCCTGCTTCGAGAGCATGGGCACCGTGGTGGAGGTCACGACGACGGAGGACTGAGAAGCTCCGCGTCCCTGAAATACATTACCGATCCCCCGGCTGTCAGCCGGGGGAATTGGCCTGAAAGGAGAATCCTCCCATGCTCATCATCATGCAGACCGCCCTTGAGCTGGGCTTCCTCTACGCACTGGTCGCCATGGCACTGTTTCTGAGCTACCGTATTCTGGATATTGCCGATTTGACGACCGACGGCTGCTTTGTCCTCGGTGCGGCTGTATCCGTCACGGTGACGGCCGCAGGGCATCCCATCCTTGCTGTCTTTGCCGCCATGCTGGCCGGTGCCTGCGCGGGAGCTGTCACCGCCTTTTTACAGACGAAGCTGGGCGTGCCGTCCATTCTGGCGGGCATCGTCACCAACACGGGGCTTTACACCGTGAACCTGATGGCTATGGGCTGGAAGGCCAACCGCAGCCTGCTGGGCGGCAGCACGGTCTTTACCATGCTGCGGGATACCGGCATCGGCGGCGAATGGTACGAGCTGCTGCTGGCGGCTTTTGTTACAATTCTGGCGGGAGCGCTGTTGCTGGCATTTCTGGGGACGCAGCTCGGCCTCTCCATCCGGGCTACCGGAGACAATCCGGACATGGTTCGGGCCTCTTCCCTGAACCCGGCCTTCACCATCACCGTGGGGCTGTGCGTGGCCAACGCCCTGACGGCCCTCTCCGGGGCCATGGTGGGCCAGTATCAGAAAACAGTGGACATTAACTCCGGTACCGGCATTGTGGTCATTGGCCTGGCATGCCTCATTATCGGCGAGACGGTCCTGGGCCGCCGCACGGTCACAAAGGGTGTGCTGGCGGTGATGGTGGGCTCTGTGATCTACCGCTTTATTTACGCTGTGGTGTTTTACACCAAGATTGTGCCGGTCGAGTGCCTGAAGCTGCTGACCGCCGTGATTGTGGCGCTGGCGATCGCCGCACCGACGATCCGGAAGTGGGCGGATTTCCAGAAGCGTAAGCTGGCCGCCGGAAAGGGAGGAAAGTGAAATGCTGGACATTCGACATATCTCCAAGACCTTTAACGCTGGTACGGTCAATGAGAAAAAGGCCATCACGGATCTGTCTCTCCATCTGGGGCCGGGAGAGTTTGTTACTGTGATCGGCTCCAACGGCGCGGGAAAATCCACGCTGCTCAACGCCATCGGCGGCAGCTTTTATGTAGACGATGGGACGATCGCGGTAGCTGGCCGCGATATCACCTTTGTACCCGAGTACAAACGGGCAAAATATATCGGCCGCTTATTTCAGGACCCATTGAAGGGAACGGCTCCCCATATGACCATTGAGGAAAATCTGGCGCTGGCGGCGGGAAGCGGCGGATGGCTTTCCCGCCTGAGCCAGAAGGACAGAGCACATTTCCGCGACCGTTTGGCACTTTTGAACATGGGGCTGGAGGACCGGATGCGTCAGCCGGTTGGCCTGCTTTCGGGCGGTCAGCGCCAGGCGCTGACGCTGCTGATGGCCACCATGGTGCCGCCGCAGCTCCTGCTGCTTGACGAGCACACCGCCGCGCTGGACCCCGGCACTGCGGAAAAGGTGCTGGAGCTGACAAAGCGGATCGTAGCAGAGGGAAACATCACCTGCCTGATGGTAACGCACAATATGTCGCAGGCGCTGGAGCTTGGCACGCGGACGCTGATGATGGCCGACGGCCATATCGTGCTGGACGTTTCCGGCCAAGAGCGCGCGGGCATGAGCGTGGAGGATCTGATCGCCCGATTCCGGGAGGGCACGGGGCGTGCGTTGGATAATGACAGGATGCTGCTCTCCTGAAAACGATATATTTATGAAAAAAAGGATGCCTGAGATATAATCTCAGGCATCCTTTTTTTATTTGCACAGAAGCGCGGAACGCAGACCCGGCGTGCGGGGCGGAAGAGGTCTCAGCGCTGGCCCTTGTCGTAGGGAATGCCCTCCGCCTTGGGGGCGCGGGAGCTCTTGGAGGTGAACGCCAGCACGAGCAGCGTGATGATGTAGGGCAGCATGCGGTAGAGATGCGAGCTGATGCCGATTTGCGCAAGCATGCATACGCCGTCGCCGTTGATGTCGATGCTGGTATAGCTGGCCGCGATGCACTTAAAGAGGCCGAAGAGCAGGGAAGCGCCCGCGATATTGAGCGGCTTCCAGTTGCCGAAGATCATAACGGCCAGCGCGAGGAAGCCGAAGCCCGCCACGTCGCCGTTCGAGGCGCAGTTTGCCGTGGTCAGGGCATAGACAAAGCCGCCCATGCCGGCCAGTGCGCCGGAAATCGTCGTACCCGCGTAGCGCATCTTATAGACGTTGATGCCCAGCGAGTCCGCCGCCTGCGGGTTCTCGCCGCAGGCGCGCAGGCGCAGGCCGAAGCGCGTCTTATAAAGCAGAATTGAGAGCACAATGAACAGCAGGATGCACACGTAGGTGGCAAGATAGACCTTGTTGATAAAGGTCTCGCCAAAGAAGCCGAGGTCGGTGCTCTTATCGATGCCGAGCGTGGACTTCTTGATCATAAACCAGCTGGCGGAGTCACCGGTGAGCATCTGGAGCGTGCTCTGATTGGCAATGATGCGGATGAGGAAGAGCACCAGCGCGGGCGCCATCAGGTTCAGCGCCGTGCCGCCGATGGTCTGGTCGGCACGGAGGTTGATGGAGGCAAAGCTCAGCAGCAGCGAGAAGATCGCACCGAAAAGCGCTGCGACGAGCATGGCCAGCAGCTCAATGCCCTGCAGGGCGATCCAGTTGCCGTCCTGCTTAAGCGCAAGCACCGCGTCGCTCGCCTGCATGATGCGCACAAACCACACGCCGATGAATGCGCCGAAGATCATGATACCTTCCAGCGCCAGATTGATGATGCCGCTGCGTTCGGCAAATACGCCGGCCAGCGCCACGATCATCAGAGGAACTGCGTAAATAAGAGTCTGTTGGATCAAAAAGGTCACGGCTCGTCATCTCCTTTCGTTTCCGCCGCGTCGGGCGCGGCAGTCTGAGCCGGCGCTTCGGCTGCGGCCTTGGACTTCTTTCTGCCGCAGCTGCCAAGCCACATCCGGATGACCAGCGAGAAAGCGCTGAGGTAGACGATGACGGCGATGATGACGTCGGTGATGTACTCGTTGTACGCCGTCAGATTCGTCAGCTGGAGACCGGCGATGTCAAGCATGGACATGAACAGCGCCGTGAAGATGATGCCGATGGGGTGGCAGGCGGCCAGCAGCGCGACTGGGATGCCGTTGAAGCCCGTGCCGGGCAGCGACTGGTAGGTGGACCAGAAGAACTCTGTGTTGCCGGCGAGATAGTAGAGCGAAGCGCCTGCCGCGCTCAACGCGCCGGCGATCGCCATGGAGAGGATGATGTTGCGCTTGTCCGCGATACCGGCGTAGCGCGCGGCATGGCGGTTCGCGCCGCAGGCCTTGAGCTCATAGCCGAAGGTCGTTTTGGACATCATGACGTAAACCGCGATGGCAAAGACGATGGCGACAAGGATGCCGCCGTTGACCTGCGAGTTGGGGAAGAGCTTATCGAGCCCCATCTTCGCCGTGGCGACATTGTTGAAGGTTGTTTTATAGATGTAGCCGGTCTTGGTGGACTCGGTGACGTTTTTAAACGGGCTGATGTCGAACATCCATGTGACGAGGTTTGCCGCGATCCAGTTCGTCATGATGCAGGCGAGCACCTCGTTGATGTTGAGGAAGGCCTTGAACATGCCGGGGATTGCGCCCCAGAGCGCGCCGGCAAGCGTGCCGCCGAGAAAGGCGAGGAGCCAGATCAGCGCGGGAGAGAGCTTGTCGGAGGGAATCCCCAGCGCGATGGAGAGGGAGGCGAGCGTGCCGATGAGGTACTGGCCCGGCGCGCCGATGTTGAACAGGCCGGTCTTATATGCCATGCCGACGGACAGACCCGTCATGATGAGCGGCGTGGCGCGGAAGAGCATATTGCCGATGCTTGTGGGGTTGAAGCCCCAGGTCAGCATGCCGGAGGCGTCGCGGCCCGTGGAGAAGATGCCTGCGAAAACGAGGCGGATGCCGTCCCACGCGGCGGCGGGGGAGAGGTTTTTCGATGTGAAGGCAACGATCACGATGATGATGCTGCCCACGAGCATGCCGATGAGGATGGAGAGCACGGAAGCGGCGACGGACTGGAAGCCCTCGCGCTGAAACAGAGGATCTTTTTTCATACCGCTTCCTCCTTTCCGACCGTGCGCTTGGCACCGGCCATGTACAGTCCGAGCTCGGAGATGGTCGTGGTCTTGGGATCAAGCTCGCCGACGATCTCGCCCTCGTACATTACAAGGATACGGTCGGAGAGACTCATGACCTCATCAAGCTCCAGCGAGATGAGCAGTATCGCCTTGCCGCGGTCACGCTCGGCGACAAGCTGGCTGTGGATATACTCGATCGCGCCGACATCCAGACCGCGGGTGGGCTGGACGGCGACGACAAGGGACTTGTCGCGGTCGAGCTCGCGGGCAATGATTGCCTTCTGCTGGTTGCCGCCGGACATCGAGCGCGCACGGGTGATGGGTCCCTGACCGCTCCGGACATCGAACTTTTCGATCAGGCGTTCGGCATACTCGCGCACGGCCTTCGTGTTGATAAAGCCGTGGTTTTCAAACTGCGGCTCGCGGAAGCGCTGGAGCACCATGTTCTGTTCAAGTGTAAAGTCGAGTACAAGGCCGTGCTTATGGCGGTCCTCGGGAATATGGCTCATATCCTCGCCGCGGTGGCGGATGGAGGCGTGGGAAATGTCCTTGCCGCAGAGCGTAATTGTGCCGCCGCTGACGCGGTCAAGGCCGGTCAGGCCGTAGACCAGCTCGCTTTGACCGTTGCCGTCGATACCGGCGATGCAGACGATCTCGCCCGCGCGCACGGAGAAGGACACGTCGTTGACGGCGTTGCGCTTTTGAAGATGAGAGTGTACGCTCACATGCGAGAGCTTGAGCACTTCATCTGCCGGGTGCGCGGGGCCCTTACTGACCTCCAGCTGCACGGGACGGCCGACCATCATGTTGGAAAGCTCCTGCTTGTTGGTCTCGGCGGTGTTGACCGTGCCGATGTACTTGCCCTTGCGCAGGACCGTCACGCGGTCGGAGACCTCCATGATCTCATTGAGCTTATGGGAGATGAAGAGAATGGATTTCCCCTCGCGGGCAAATTCCTTCATCGTGGCCATCAGCTCCTCGATCTCCTGTGGAGTCAGGACGGCGGTCGGCTCGTCAAAAATCAGGATCTCATTGTCGCGGTAGAGCATTTTAAGGATCTCCACGCGCTGCTGCATGCCGACGGTGATGTCCTCAACCTTGGCGTCAAGGTCGACGGCGAGGCCGTAGCGCTTGGAGATCTCCTCCACCTTGGCGCGGGCTGCCTTCTTTTGCAGGAAGCCCAGCTTCGTCGTCTCTGCGCCGAGAACGATGTTGTCGAGCACGGTAAAGACCTCGACGAGCTTGAAGTGCTGGTGCACCATGCCGATGCCGAGCGCGGTGGCGTCGTTCGGGTCCTTGATGGAAACGACGTGACCGTCCTTCTTGATGACGCCCTCCTCCGGCTGGTAAAGACCGAAGAGAACGCTCATGAGCGTGGACTTGCCCGCGCCGTTTTCGCCGAGCAGAGCGTGGATCTCGCCCTTTTTCAGCTGTAGCGTAATGTTGTCGTTGGCGATAATACCGGGGAATTTCTTGGTGATGTTGAGCATTTCGATTGCATACGGATTCTCCAAGTTTTTCGCCCTCCTTCCGTTTTGATGGCCCGCACGCGCTGCGCTGCGAGGACGGAAACCACAGATATTAAGAGTATAGCATGATGCGCGCCAGAAAGCAAAAAAATTTTCACACGTAATTGGCATAAAAAGCAGAAAAGAGCGGGAAGCCAAGGCTTCCCGCCCTTTTCTGAAATTTTTCGCCGGAGAGATCAGATGTAGTTGACGTTGACGTTGGTCAGGCCGCCCTCGGCGGGATTGGCCATCTCAGAGTTGTTGTCAATGGTGACCTCGCCATTGAGGACCTTCTGGAAGAGCGCCTCATAATCATCAACGGTGAAGGAGACCATGGACCAGGTGTTGGTCGGCAGGCCGACAGCGTTCTCAGCGACACCGAGGGAGGTGGCATTGTTGCCGATCTCAGCCCAGGAGCCGTCATAGGCCTTGGCGACGGCCCAAACAACAGCGTCGCTCAGGCCCTTCATTGCGGAGGTCACAACAGTATCGGACTCGCTGGACTGGTCAACGTCGACGCCGACGACCGCACCGTCATAGGTGGCAGCCGCGTTGGCGACAGACTGGAACATGGAGCCGCCGCAGGCGAAGACGACCTCGGTGCCGTTGGCATACCAGCCGGAGACGAGGGTCTGGAGTTCAGCGGAGGCCTGGAAGTTCGCGCCGTACTCCCAGGAGTAGTTCAGGTCAACGGTCTTGCCCATGACCTTGGCGGCGTCGTTCGCGCCCTGGGCAAAGCCCCAGCCGTAACGGACGCAGGCGGGGTTCGTGCCGCCGCCGCCGCCGGTGAAGCCGAGCTTTTCATAGCCTTCCTTGACGACAGCGTAGCCGGCAAAGTAGCCGCACTGCTCCTCGTTAAAGGCGATGCCCGCAACGTTGTCAAGGCCGAGGGACCAGCCGTCGATGAAGATGAACTTGGTGTCGGTGAACTCCTTGGCCGCGCGCTCGAGAGCGCCGCCCTGCATGAAGCCGGCACAGACGATGACGTCCGCGCCGCCGTCCACGGCGGCCTTCATGGCGTCATAACGGTCGTCGTCGGTGGCCTGATCGCCGTTGGCGGGCTGATAGTACTTGTAGCTCAGGCCGTTGTTGGCGGCATAGAGCTTAACGCCGTCAAACGTGCCCTGGTTGAAGGACTTGTCCTTGAGCTGGCCGACGTCGGTGATGAACGCGACCTGATACTTGCCGTCGGCGGAGGTCATGGTGTCGTCGATGTCATCCGCGTTGGTATAGACGGTGGGTTCATTGGTGGGTTCTTCCTGCTGCTGGTCGTCGGTCTTGGGTTCGTCGCTGGTCTTGCTGCCGCAGGCAACGAGAGAGAGAACCATAGCCAGAGCAAGGAGAAGTGCAAAGAGCTTCTTCATTGTGTTCTTAACCTTCCTTACTTTATTTTTGAAGTCGAGCCATTCCGCATGACTTCGAGCGTATTATAGCAAGGTTTTCGCAAAAGGGCAAGGCAAATATGATAGAATTTGTAAACTTTCAGCGAAGGAATTGTGTAAAAATTACCGGAAAAGTGTGCTTTCACGCAAAAAACGATCAAGCAAAGGCCTGCGTCGGGCATATCCGGCGGGGCTTTTCCGTACCGGAGGGCGCAGCCGCTGCGCAAAAAAGGAAACGGCCGGAGCCGTTTCCTTTGATAAATCGAACTGCGGTCGCTCAGATCTCGCGCCGGCCCTCGAGCGCACGCATGAGCGTCGCGTCATCGGCAAACTCCAGATGTCCGCCGACGGGGATGCCGTAGGCAAGGCGCGTAACCTTCACCTCGAAGGGGTGCAACAGCCGCGCAAGATACATGGCCGTGGCCTCGCCCTCCGTGTCAGGATTGGTCGCCATAATAACCTCGTCCACGCCGCCGGCGGCCACGCGTTCGATGAGGGATTTGATCTCCAGATCGTCGGGACCGACATGGTTCATCGGCGAGATCACGCCGTGGAGCACATGGTAGCGTCCATTATATTCGCGCGAACGTTCAATGGCTGCCACGTCACGCGCGTCGGCCACCACGCAGATTACGCGCTCATCGCGCTTGGGCGAGGCGCAGATGGGGCACAGTCCGCCGTCTGTCAGGTTGCGGCAGATGGGACAGCAGGTGACCTTTTTCTTGGCTTCGACGATGGCGTCGGCGAACTCCTGCGCTTCGGTGTCGGTCAGGCTGAGCACATGAAAGGCCAGCCGCTGGGCGGTCTTTCCGCCGATGCCCGGCAGGCGGGCGAACTGCTCGACCAGCTTTTCAAGCGCTGCGGGAAAGTATTCCATTGCTCTCAGCCCTCTCTCAGCGCACGGATCTTGGCGGGAATGTCCGCGGCTTTATAGACCGCGCTGCCCGCGACGAGCACATTCGCGCCGGCGTTTACACACGCATCGCGTGTGGCGGTGTCCACACCGCCGTCGACCTCCAGCTCACAGGCAGGATTGACCTCGTCGAGCCAGGCGCGGATCTGCGCGACCTTGGGCATCATGTCGGCCATAAATTTCTGCCCGCCGAAGCCCGGCTCGACCGTCATCACCAGCACAATGTCACACTCCTTGAGATAGGGCAGCGCGGCCTCGGCGCGCGTATTCGGCTTGACCACCACGCCCGCACGTCTGCCCTTTTCGTGGATGATGCGCAGCGCGGCGTGGATATTTTCTGGGAAGTCGGCCTCGACGTGAACGGTCACAATGTCTGCGCCCGCGTCGCAGAAATCGGCAACGTAGCGCACTGGCTTTGTGATCATCAGATGCACATCCAACGGCAGCTCCGTCACCGGACGGATGGCCTTGACGACCGGAATACCGATGGAAATATTCGGCACAAATTCGCCGTCCATGATGTCAACATGGACATAGTCGGCGGAAGCGATTTTACGGATGTCCCGCTCGAGGTTGGCAAAATCGGCGGAGAGAATGGACGGTGCGATCTTGATGTTCATGGCAAAAGCCTCCTGCAAAGCAACATATAAAACATTGTAGCAAACCGCCGGGCCAAAATCAATCGAAAAATAAAAATGTAAAATATACTTGACATTTTGCTGGCAAGGTGCTATCCTTGCGAATGTAAAGCGAGCTTGACTTTTACAGAAACGGAGCACAGCATGAAAAACATCATCGAACAAAAGCGGAAGGAGCGGGGCATGACGCAGCAGCAGCTTGCCGCGGCGCTCGGCGTCTCGCGCCAGACCATCAT
>CAKTOJ010000050.1 GCA_934589665.1 uncultured Oscillospiraceae bacterium
AGTCCAACCAGACAAACATGAACCTGAGCTTTGCCCGCTCCAACATGGCAATTTTCTTCTGCTCCAACCACTTCTCCAACGATCTGATTGACGAAAGCGTTCGGCTTGTTCCGCTGGAGGAGAACATGTCGCGCTCGATCTATTTTGTGACACTCAAGGAGATGCAGAATTACCCATTGATTCACTCATTCTCGAACTTTGTGCGGCATAACGCAAGCAGAACGCTGCACAGGTGAACCGTATGGAAAACAGAAAAGCCGGAAGGCCCCGAAACGGGGCCTTCCGGCTTTTCTGCCCACATGTCGGAGGGCAGTATGATTTTGTGACGGATGCGGGACGCTTACAGGCCGAGAGCGCCCTTGCGCATTTCTTCATACGGCGGCTCGCAGCCTGCCCAGAGCTGCACCTGAAGCGCGCCCTGATTGACGACCATGCCAAGGCCATTGATCACACGGCAGCCCTTCGCCTCGGCCTCACGCAGGAAACGGGTGCGCTCCGGCTTGTAGGTCGCGTCAAAGCAGATGTGGCGGCTCTGGATCAGGGAGGCGTCGACAGGCGTAAGGTTTTCCTTGCCGCTCATGCCAAGGCCGCTGAGGTTGAGCAGGACGTCTGCCTTTTCGATCCCTTCGCGGATCTTTTCGTCATCGCCGAGATGGACGGCGACGGCGCTTGTGCCGAGGAACTTCTCGTTGAGCTCGGCGGCCATCTGCTCGCACTTTTCCGGAATATCGCAGATGTAGATGTGCTTTGCCCCGCGGTAGACCAGCGTGTAGCACACGGACTTGCCCGCGCCGCCGGCGCCCCAGACGAAATATGTCGAGTTTCCGATGTCGACGCCCTCGTCCTTGAGGGACTTGACGGCGCCCTCGCCGTCGGTATTGTAGCCCTTGAGGCGCGTTCCATTTTTTACGACCGTGTTGATCGCACCCATTTTGGCCGCCAGCTCGTCGATCTCGTCCATATACTGCATGGCCGCTTCCTTGTTCGGCGTGGTCAGGCCGAGACCGGCGAAGTTCATGTAGCGGACGGCGTTGATGATGTCGCCGAGGTGCTCCTGATCGCACTCAACAGGGAAATAGCATGCGTCGTAGCCAATCTTCTCGTAAACGTAATTCTGCATTTTCGGGGAGACCGAGTGCTCCACCGGATTGCCCAGCAGGGCGATGAGCTTGGTATGTACAGTAATCATTTTGTATGCCTGCCTTTCTTTCTGCCCGTTTATTCTTCCGTTTCGATGTCCGCGCCGATGGAATTCATCACATCGAAGAAACCGGGGAAGGAAACCGACGCGCACTCGGCGTCCTTGATCTCCATTTTCCCATCCGCGATCAGGCCGCAGACCGTCATGGCCATTGCCACGCGGTGATCGTCATGGCTGTCGACCGCCGCGCCGTGGAGCGGCTTGCCGCCGTGGACCGTCATGGAGTCCGCTGTGATGTCAACCTCTGCGCCGCAGGCAGTCAGAACCTCCTGCATCACGGCCACGCGGTCTGTCTCCTTCACGCGCACGTGGGCGAGACTGCTGAAATGGGTGTCGCCCTGTGCATATGCGGCGGCAACGGAAAGCGCGGGCAGGCTGTCGGGGATAAGATTCATGTCGATGTCGATGCCGTGGAGCGGCTTGCCGCCGCGGATTGTCATTTTATGGCCCGCAACGCCCTTTTCGATGTCCGCGCCCATGCGGATGAGAATGTCGACAACGGCCTTGTCGCCCTGACTGTCCTCGAAGTCAAGATCAGTGATCGTCAGCTCAGACGGGGTGCACGCGGCTGCCACCAGCGGGAAGGCCACGCTCGACCAGTCGGACGCAACGAGACATTCGCATGCCTTGAGCTTCTGACCGCCCTCGACAGTATAGTGCTTATAATCCGGGGAACCCTCCACCGTGACGCCGAAGCGCTTGAGCCAGTCGATCGTAAGCTGGACATAGAGCGCCTCGAGCGGCTCGGCCACCTCGATCTCCACCTTTTCACCGGCGGGCAGCAGGGCGCTGGGGGCGAGCAGGCCGGAAATATGCTGGCTGTTGAAGCCCGGCAGGTGGCAGACGCCGCCATGGATCGGGCCGTGGATCACCAGCGGTGGGCAGTCGCAGTTCGGACGGGTGTGGATGCAGGTCGCGCCGAGCTCGAGCAGAGCGTCCGTCTCGTGGCGCCACGGACGGCGGCGGATCTGCTCGTCGCCGGTGATGACGACGCAGCCGTCGGTGATGAGAGAGGAAAGACCGACGGTGAAGCTGGTCGTCGTGCCGGAATTCATGGTGTCGATCACATTTTCAGGGGTCTTGAGCTTGCCGTTGAGGCCGTACACCGTCCATGTGTTCTCCGCCTCGTTGACGTCGACCCTTGCGCCGAAGGCGCGCGCGACCGCCAGCGCGGCCAGACCGTCCTTTGAGGGCAGCGGGTTGTGCACCACCGTCGTACCCTCCGCCAGAGCGCCGAAGAGCACCGCACGGATTGTCCCGCTCTTGGAGCCGGGGACAGCGATCTTTCCGGAGACCTTTCCTTTATGAGCGTAAGCTTTCACAATCGTTTCCTCCCGCAAGAAGTATTCTGAAATTTGTGAAATATTTTTCACATTTGTATAGTTTAACGTGAAAAATTTTCTTGTCAACTCCTTTTTTGTGCAGTATAGTATAATGCATACAGGCTTTCGGAAAGGACGGCTCACGGATGAAGAAAATTACGATGCAGACAGTTGCCGCCCGCGCGGGCGTTTCCGTTGCGACCGTATCGCGGGTATTCAACGGCAACGAGCGGGTCGATCCCGCGATCATACAGCGTGTGCGCGCGGCCGCGCAGGAGCTTGGCTACCGTCCCACGGTCAACCCGACGCTGCTGGCTGAAAAGGCGCAGCAGATCGCGCTGATCGTACCGACAATCGAAAATTCGTATTATTCGTCGATCGCAACCGGCGTGATCGACGCCGCGCGGCAGAACGGACACAGAGTCACGGTACTGCTCTCCGGCGCGGCGCACGAGCAGGAGGTGAAGTGCCTGTCCGAGCTGAACGGAACGGGCATCATCGGCATCATCTATGCCTGCCGGAGCGGGAGGATGCTGCTCGAGGGCCTGCCCGGCCTGCAAAGCATCCCCATGGTCATCGCGGCCCGCCGCTGCGTGAAACCCGGTGTTCCGCATATCTACGCCGACAATGAAAAAGCCGGCTATCTTGCCACAAAATACCTGCTCCGGCTGAAAAAACGGCGCATTGCGCTCTTCCTGAACTTCTGGACCAGCGACATCAAAGACTACCAGTCCTTCCTCCGCGTTCCTCCGCCGCTGCGCGGTGCATTTACCGCCTATGACCGCTATGACGGCTATTGCCGCGCGCTGTATGAAGCGGGGATTTCCCCCGATCCGTCTCTGATCTTTTTCGGAGGCTACAGCCATGAGGACGGCTTTCGCGGGGCCGAGGCGCTGCTTTCGGGCAACACAGAGTTTGACGCGGTGCTCACGCCAAACGACCAGTTTGCCACGGGATTGATCCATATGCTCAGCCGTCAGCATATCCGCGTGCCGGAGCAGCTCTCCGTGATCTGCCTGAACGGCGGGCTGCTGTCGAACGTCGTGACGCCGCCGCTGACCTATATTGAGCAGGACAACTACGGCCTCGGCGTGCAGGCGGCCGCGCAGCTCAACGAGCTGCTCTGCGGCCGGCCGGGGCATGACGTCAAAATGGATGTAAGCCTTGTCATCCGCGACTCCACCGCGATGGCACCCGACGATGCGGAGTGACGGCGCGGACGGCTCTGCAAGGTGGGAAATCCCACTTGCGCCCCACGGCGTGGTCCTTTATAATACTGCCATTGAATCAAAACAACGGAGGACGGCACAATGTACGAAAATGGTAAGATCTACATGGGCCTCGCGGGCGAAGAGCGCGTGGAGCTCGCTTTGAATATGTGCAACCGCCACGGCCTGATTGCCGGCGCGAGCGGCACAGGCAAGACCATCACGATGAAGGTGATGGCAGAGGGCTTCTCCGATGCGGGTGTACCAGTATTCCTGTGCGATGTCAAGGGCGATGTGGCCGGCATCTGCGCGAGCGGCGTGAGCAGCGAGGGGATGGAGACGCGCATCGACAAATTCGGCCTGCGCGGCAGCTTTGCCTATCAAGGCTATCCGACGACCTTCTGGGACATCTACCAGACTGGCGGCCATGCCGTCCGGGCGACGGTGAGCGATATGGGACCAGAGCTGCTCTCCCGTATCCTCGGCCTGACGCCTGCGCAGGAGGGAATTCTGCACATTGTTTTCCGCATTGCGGACGATAAGGGTCTGCTGCTCATCGACCTCAAGGATCTGCGCGCGATGCTCAACTATGTCAATGAGCACCGCGCGGAGTATATGATGTCCTACGGCAACATTACGCCGCAGTCCGTCGCGGCGATCCTGCGCGCGCTGCTGCCGCTTGAGCAGCAGGGCGGCGAGCTATTCTTCGGTGAGCCCGCGCTGGATATCCGCGACTGGATGCGCACCGACGCGCAGGGGCGCGGCATGGTCAATGTGCTCGACTGTGTGAAGCTGGTGCAGAACCCGACGCTCTATGCGAGCTTTCTGCTCTGGATGCTCTCGGAGCTGTTTGAGAGCCTGCCCGAGGCGGGCGACCTTGAAAAGCCGAAGCTCGTATTTTTCTTCGACGAGGCGCATACGCTCTTCCGCGGCGCGCCGGCGGTGCTCGTGCAGAAGATCGAGCAGACCGTCAAGCTCATCCGCTCCAAGGGTGTGGGCGTGTTCTTCGTGACGCAGAGTCCAAGTGACATTCCCGACACGGTGCTCGCGCAGCTCTCCAACCGCGTGCAGCACGCGCTGCGCGCCTATACGCCCGCCGAGCTCAAGGCCGTCCGCGTCGCGGCGCAGGCGTTCCGAGCCAATCCCGCGTTTCATGCCGAGGACGCCATCATGGAGCTGGGTGTGGGCGAGGCGCTGACTTCGTTCCTTGATGAGAAGGGTGTGCCGGGGATCGTGCAGCGCACGAAGATCATCTGCCCGCAGAGCCTGATGGGCGCGCCGGAGCCGATGGCCCGCGCAAAGACCATGCTCCACGACGGCATGGAGAAGTATGACGACTATGTGGATAATGTTTCCGCCTACGAGGTCCTTACCGAGCAGGCGGATGCCGCCGCGCTGGCCAAGGAGCAGGAAGCGGAGCGCATCGCGCAGGAGAAAGCGACAGCAGAAGCGGAGAAGCATCGCGCCAAGGAGGAAGCCGCCGAGGAAAAGCGCCGCCAGAAGCTGGAGGATGAAGAGCGCAAGCGTGCGCTCAAGCTCGAGGATGAGGAGCGCCGCCGGGCACTCAAGCTGGAGGACGAGGCGCGCAAAAAGGCGGAAAAGGCCGCTGAGGCCGAGCAGAAGAAGCTGGAAAAGCAGCGCGAGCGCGAAGCGGCTGCCGCAAAGAAAAAGGCGGAGCGGCTTCAGGCCAAGATCGAGACGCAGATCGTCTCCACCGGCGGCCAGCTGCTCCGACGCGGGCTTCTGGGGATTTTGAAGAAATGAGAAAAAGCGATGCCTGTGGGAACAGGCATCGCTTTTTATTGGATGTGACAGTGGCTTCAGCGCTCAAAGAGCAGATGCAGCAGCTCGCAGCCGCGCGGCACAAAAGGCCCACTCTCCCCGGCCTTCTCCGTGTAAACGCTGCCGTTTCCACTGTCGATGCGGCTGTCGTAGAGCAGATACGGCACGGGATCGGCGTCGTGCCCGCGCGTGGCGGTGAGGGTCTTGTGGTCGGAGAGGAGCAGCAGGCGGTAATCCATATGCGCTGCCTCCAGACGCTCGGTGAGGGGCTTGACAAGGCGGCTGTCGAGCCATTCGATAGCCTGCACCTTGCCCTTGAGATCGCCGTTGTGCGTGCACTCGTCGGGCGCTTCGAGGTGCAGGCAGACGAAGTCGTACTTCTGGAGATTCGCCCATGTTGCTTCCAGCTTGCCCTCAAAGTTGGTGTCAAGCTCGCCGGTTGCGCCCTCGACCTCGACCATCTCCAGCCCGCGCAGTACGCCGATGCCGTGGCAGAGCGGCACGGCGCTCACAACCGCGCCGCCGCAGCCGTACTCTGCATGGAAGTCGGGCAGCTGCATGGCTGTGCCGGCCGCCCAGAACCAGATGCCGTTCGCGCCGAGCTTTCCGGCCGCGCGGCGCTTTTCCGTGACGGGGTGATGCTCAAGCACGCGGTTGGCAAGGCGCATGAGGTCGGCAAAGACCTTTGCCTGTTCCGCGTCCTTTCCGGAAGGAAGGAGCGGGCCGATAGCCTCGCCGAGGTGGTCGTGCGGCGGGATGAGCGTCACGCCGCTCGGGTCGCAGTGGTGCTTGACCGCCAGCGGGCGGAACGAGGGGCTGGGATCGATGTACATGTCTGCGGCGCGGAGCGCTGCGGAAAATGCGGGATCGCCGTTGAGCGCCGCGACGACATCCAGCGCGTCCTGCCCGGCGATGGAGCCGGCGGAGTGGGAGAGAATGTGCTTTTCTTCAAAGGGCTGATCGCCCGGATCGAGCGCAACGAGGTTGCAGCGGAACGCCGCGTCGCCGGGGATGAGCTTGAGCCCGATGGCGGCGGCCTCCATCGGCGAGCGGCCGGAGAAGTGCTTGAGCGGGTCGCAGCCGAAGATGGAGAGGATCGCCGTTTCGCTGCCGGCAGGCAGCGGCTTGGGACAGTTCACGACGCTGCCGACTGTACCGCGCGCGGCAAGCGAGTCGATGGTGGGGATGCTGGCATATTCCAGCGGCGTCTTGCCGCCGAGGGCTTCGACAGGGTTATCCGCCATGCCGTCACCAATGACAACTAAATATTTCACAGGATGGCCTCCTTAATCTTACGTTGAGTGAAGTATAGCAGTGCGGAGTGCGAAATGCAAGACAAAAGTCCGCCTGCGGCGGAACTTTTTCCGCGGTGAATGGAAAACGGACGGCAGATACCGTCCGTTTTGTGCGGTTTGATGACTTTAACCGAGCTGCTCCGCCGCTGTTCACGCGCCGGCGAACGCGCCATCCACTGTCAGGACCTGACCGGTGATGAAGGAGGCTTTGTCGGAAGCGAGGAAGGCTACGGCTTCGGCAATGTCCTCCGGCGTTCCGAGACGGCCGAGCGGTGTCTGCTCCGCCAGATCACGCAGCGTGTCCGCGCCGAGCACCTGCACCATGTCGGTGTCGATCACGCCGGGGGCGACGCAGTTGACGCGGATGCCGCTGGGGGCAAGCTCCATCGCCAGCGAGCGCGTCAGGCCGATGATGGCGTGCTTGGTGCAGGAGTACGTCACCTCACAGCTGGCACCGTGCTGGCCCCAGATGGAGGAAATATTGACGATCGCACCGTGCTTTTCATGAAGCATGGAGGGAAGCACGGCCTGAATGGTGTTGCGCGCGCCATTGAGGTTGACGGCGAAGTAACGCTCCCACAGCTCGTCCGTCACATCCTGAAAGAGCGACTGCCCGGCGACGCCGGCGTTGTTGACAAGCACGGAAATGGGGCCGAAGGCCTCCGAGACGGCCTTGACCATCGCGTCCACCTCGGCGCGTTTGGAAACGTCGGCCTGCACGGCGAGGGCGCGGCAGCCCTCGGCGGTGAGGAGCGCGGCGAGCTCCTCCGCCTTATCGCGGCGTTCATAGTAATTGATGCCGACGGCATAACCCTCGCGGGCAAGCTTTGCGGCGACGGCGCGGCCGATGCCGCGCGAGGAGCCGGTAACGAGTGCGACCTTTTCCATCTCCGCTCTCACTTTCCGGTCGAGCCGAAGCCGCCCGCGCCGCGCGCGGTCTCGGAAAGGGCATCGACCTCTTCAAATTCGATAGGCAGGTACGGCAGCAGCACCAGCTGTGCGATGCGCTCGCCGGTACGGATCGTGCGCGGCTGGCTGGCGTCGTTGTGGAGCGCAACGAGACATTCACCGCGGTAGTCGCTGTCGATCACGCCGACGCAGTTGGCCGGACGCAGCCCCTCGCGGCTGGCCAGTCCGCTGCGGGCGAACACACCGCCGAACGTGCCCTCGGGCAGCGCCACGGCGATGCCGGTCGGGATCATCTGCGTGTGGTGGGCGGGAATGGTGATCTCGCCGTCGCCGGGCAGGCAGGCATAGAGATCATAGCCGGCGGCGGACGCGGAGCCGCCGGTAGGAATGAGCGCGTTGGGGTTAAGCTTTTTGATTTGGACCTGAGCCATAGAGTTATTGATCCTCCCAGAGTGTGATCGTGCCGCACGCAAGCGTTTTCGGCACGTCGATGATGCGTTGGTTGCGCGAGCCGCGGAAGCGCAGCGAAATGTCGTGAAGCTCCTCCTCATACCGCCCGTCGACCAGCACATCGAGCAGCGAGAGCAGCTCATCTGTGACCTCGCAGCGGGGATGCGAGCCGTCCGTGTGCAGCTCCTCCCACGTAAAGCCGGTGAACGACCAGATGGTTTTTTGCGGCACAGCGGCGCGCACGCGCTTTAAAAAGGGAAGCAGCGCACGCTGGTTTTCCGGCTCGAACGGCTCGCCGCCGAGCAGTGTCAGGCCGTTGATGTAACCGGGGGCGAGCATGGTGAAGAGCGTCTGCTCCGTCTCTGGCGTGAACGGCCGGCCGTAGCAGAAGTCCCATGTCTGGGGCTGAAAGCAGTTTTTGCAGTGATTGGTGCAGCCGGAGACGAAGAGCGTCACGCGGACGCCCTCGCCGTTGGCGATATCGCAGTTTTTGATCTCTCCGTAATGCATGACGGTATCCTCCGAGGTTTGGTTAAAGAAGAAAACCGGCGCGCTGCGCCGGTGAACGGTCGCAGACCTGATTATAGCGGATGGGGGCGGGAAAGGCAACAGGAATTTCCCGCGCCGCACGCGCCGCACCGTTCGGCTTGACAGGTATGGTATACTTTTCATATCGGGCGCTGTGCCCGCAAACGGTTTTTGAAAGGAGAAGCCCGCTATGAAAATGATCACGGCGATCGTCAATAAACGCGACTCCCTTTTTGTCTGTGACGCACTTCGGGACGAGCATATCCCCTTTACCACCATGGCGACCTCCGGCGGCTTTCTGCGCTCCGGAAACGTGACACTGCTCATCGGCGTGGAGGATGAGCAGGTCGAGCCGGCCATCGAGACCATCCGCGCCCATTGCTCCAAGCGCATGGAGCAGTCGCCCTATATTTCCGCCGGGGGCTCGTTCAACCCGGCGACGCCGCCCACGGCCGAGGTGCTTGTCGGCGGAGCGACCATCTTTGTGACGGATGTGGAGCACTTTGAGCACATTTGAGGAATGGACTATTTTGATTTTGGAAAGGATATGCTATCGTAATGGAAGTAAAAGAAATTCTCAGCCATGTTGACCACACGCTGCTGACTCCCACCGCTGCATGGGAGGAGATCCGTCAGATCTGCGACGACGGCATCAAGTACGGCTGCGCGAGCGTGTGCATCCCGCAGACCTATGTTGCCCACGCGGCGCATTACATTGCCGAGCAGCAGCATTACGGCTTCGGCCAGCTGCCGGTGTGCACGGTCATCGGCTTCCCGAACGGCTATGTTCCCACCGGCATCAAGTGCATGGAGGCGGAGGCCGCAGTGGCCGACGGCGCGACGGAGATCGACATGGTTGTCAATCTCGGCTGGGTGAAGGAGGGCCAGTACGATAAGGTCCTTCAGGAGATCAACTCCGTCAAGGTTTCCTGCCACGGCCATATCCTGAAGGTCATTATCGAGACCTGCATGCTCACGGAGGAGGAGAAGATCAAGCTCTGCGAGGTCGTTTCCAATTCCTACGCGGATTATATCAAGACCTCCACCGGCTTCGGCGGAGGCGGCGCGACGCGCGAGGATGTGGCCCTCATGGCCGCGCATATGACAAACGGCAAGAAGATCAAGGCGGCCGGCGGCATTGCGAGCCTTCAGGACGCCGAGGACTTCCTCAAGCTCGGCGCGGACCGCCTCGGCACCTCCCGCGTGGTCAAGGCCGTCAAAGCCATGGAGAAAGGAGAATAACATGCCGACTCCCCATAACAGCGCCTCTCCCGGCGATTTTGCCAAAACCGTGCTGATGCCCGGCGATCCTCTGCGCGCGCAGTTCATTGCCGAGAATTTTCTGGAAAACCCGCAGCTGGTCAACAATGTCCGCGGTGTGCAGGGCTATACCGGCACCTACAAGGGTGTGCGCGTGAGCGTGATGGCCAGCGGCATGGGCATCCCCTCCATCGCCATCTATGCTGAGGAGCTTTACACACACTACGGCGTGGAGAATATCATCCGTGTCGGCTCCGCCGGCGCGATGCGCGAGGATATGGAGCTTGGCAGTGTGGTCGCCGGTATGGGTGCGTGCACAAACTCCGACTTTGCCAGCCAGTATGAGCTCGGCGGGACCTTTGCCCCCATCTGCAGCTACGACCTGCTCTCTGCCGCGGTGGAGAGCGCGAAGGAGCTGGGCGTGAAGATGCCGGTCGGCAACCTCTACTCCTCCGACACGTTCTATGACACGGCGGGACGCAACGACCGTTTCCGCAGGATGGGTGTGCTGGCCGTTGAGATGGAGGCGGCGGGGCTTTACTGCACCGCCGCGCATGCCGGAAAGCGTGCGCTCGCCATCTGCTCCATCTCCGACAACATCGTCACCGGCGAGGAGCTTTCCGCCGACGAGCGCCAGACGACCTTCACCAGCATGATGAAGATCGCGCTGGAGACTGCTGTTAAAATGGAGCGTCTGTAACCTTATTTTCTCCCGGAAAGGAGCTTTCCTTACTATGCGAGTCATTGACATTGAAAACATCACCGAGGCCATGCAGGACGACACCCGCTTTGTCCTGCGCTGTGAAGAGGTGTTCCATGACAAGATCAGCGCCGCGGCGGCGACGATCCTGATGAACAAGACCGCCAAGCCCCTCGTCTGTCTGACGGGGCCGAGCGGCAGCGGTAAGACGACGACAGCTATGCGCCTGAAGGCGTATCTGGAAAACCTCGGCGTGAAGGTCTGCCTTTTGAGCATGGACAATTTCTTCCTGCCGCTGGACCAGCGCCCGCCTGAAGCCACGGACTGGGAGTCGCCCTACTGCGTGAACCGCGATCTGCTCATCGACTGCATCCACCGTCTGTCCGACGGGGAAGAGGTCGACCTGCCGGTTTACGACTTCAAGAACGGGACCACCGGCAGCTGGACGAAGATGCAGGGCGACCGGAACGCCATCATCATCGCCGAGGGCATCCATATGCTCAACCCACTGATTTTCGACCGCGTGCGTGATATGGCGACCGGCGTGTATGTTGCGCCCCGCACCCGTATCATCACGACGGAGGATCGCATCGTCCGCCCAGAGCAGCTGCGCGTGGCGCGCCGCATGATCCGTGACTATCAGGGCCGCGGGCACTCCCTGCGCGACACGGTCGCGCGGGCCGAGAGCGTGGACGCGGGGGAGCGCAACTATATCATGCCCAACAAGCACAACGCGAGTATCCATATCGACACATTCCACGACTATGAGCCGTGCATTCTCTCGCGTTACCTTAAGGAAATCCCGGAATTTTACACCCAGCTGGACGATCACTTCATTGCCGAGCACGGCCTGACCGACCTGATCAAGGTCGTCAAGTCCGTTCCGCCGCTGAAGACCGATTATGTGCCGCGCGATTCTATCG
>CAKTOJ010000051.1 GCA_934589665.1 uncultured Oscillospiraceae bacterium
ATCCGGCGGTTGATGAGCCGCACCACGCCGTTTTTATCGAAGAAGCAGGCCGCGATGGGCAGACTGTCGAAGCTTTCTTTAATTCTGTCCATGCGCCTATACCCCTCTCGATCTTTCCAGCTTCCGCGTCACATATTGCAGTCCGTCCTCATCCTGCTCCCATTCCAGATCTGGAAACCGCGTGCGCAGCCCGCAGAGCGGCTCCGCTCCTGAAACACAGAGAGCAATCTCTACCCACTTACCAACCTCGATGGAGATCAGCAGCGCACGCAGCGATTCCAGCTCCGCCTCCACGACCGCCTCAAACAGGTCGTAGACCTGCGTTGCCTGCTCGACGGTAAGCCAGCCTTCTCCCTTGATGATCGTCTTGCAGTCGGCGCCATAGATACTGATATTCTCGGAAGATTCATTGAGGCACAGCCGAAGCTCCTGCACGCTGATCGCACCGCGCTGCACGCCAACAAAAGTCAGGTTGCTTCTGCGCTTGATGTAGGTCCCGATAATGATGACCTGCCCGAGCAGGCGCCTGGCTCTGTCTGGATCCTCCGCCTTCTGTAATTCAGCCAGCAGATCCCGCAGCATCGCGATCTGCCGGGCGGTCTGCGCCTCCATCATGTCATACAGGCGGTTTTCTTCTGTCAGCTTCAGCCATCTTGCGCGCTGTGCATTCTCCGCGGCCAGAACGTCGCCGGTATCACGCAGCTCGTCCCTTGTCAGCTCCAGCTCCTTTTGGACCTGATTCAGCGCGGAGACGTCCTCCTTCCAGAATACCCAGCCGCGGCGCAGCTTGTGCCGCTTCAAAAGCGTATCGTCGCTCAGATGGACGGTATCCTGCCGGATCTGCTGCAGCTCGCTTTGCGGCAAAGCCTCCTGCATGGAAACAGACGCATATTTGGGGCAAAATGCAGGATCCGTGATCTGGACAGGCAAACTCGTTGCCTCAAAAAGTTCGTCGTATCCGAGGTTAGACTGAATCAGCCCGCATTGAATGCAGCATTCAAAGATGCTCGCAAAGATCAGGCACTGCGACACCGTCATATCACCCGCGAGAACCCAGACCCAATAGACCTTTTTAATATACATGCAAGCATAGACCAACGAAAGCGCAAGCGGAACCAGCGGCAGCCAGCGAATTCTCCTGCTGCGCGGGATGCGGCAGTTTTTCACCATCGAAAGCAACGCGAACCCCGCGCATAGAGCCACCCAACCCAGCACGAAGAAATAGCCGCCTTCATACCGATACTCCTGATCCGATAAAACGCCGGACGGGAAAGAAAACACCTGCTGGTGCAGATCATTGGTCAGAACGAGCAAAAGAAGCAGCAGCGTTGGAAAATACAGAAGCTTGGTCCATCGCGGCAGCTGAAAATCTTCTCCCTTGCCCAGTGACAGGGAAACAAAGACCGACAGCATGGGGATGAGCAGCATCGGGAGATAGTAGAAGTACCACAGCCAGCGCCCGGCATCCGTGTTATCAATGGAAAATTTGATGGAGCGCAGCAGGATCCACAGCACCATCAGCACTGAGATTGCCAACAGATAGCGCCGCACCTGCGTCTGCACGATGCGCATCCAGATGGAGTAGCACCACGCGCTGAACAAAAACACATAGATTCCGCTTCGCAGGTGGTTGACAGCCGGAGAATGAAAAATCTGCCGGCTGGCATAGCGGAGCCACATGGCAAACGCAATGAGCGCCAACACGCCCAGCACATACAAAAATCTCTTTTTTGTCACTTTGCTCATGCCGCATACCTCCCCATTCTGCACATCCGTATTGATAGTATATCATGCGGATGGAAAAAGGCAACACAGTTTTGCACCCTTTACTGAGAGAAACGAGTCAGACAATGGCCTTTGAACAAAAAAATTGCAAACCCTATCCAATCGGTGGGGGCAAAAAAGAGCGATAACGGATAAAATAAAAACGGAAACTGCAAAAGGAAAAAAGGCGGTGAAAAGCACAGATGCGAAGAATTGTGTTGGATATGAAGAACGGACTCCTGGCGGAGGCGGTCACGCAGTCGCTTTCGGGATGCGACATGGATTTCCTTATCTACCGTTCTCCAAAGCCGGAGGAAACGCTTGCTCTGTGCCGTACCTGCCGTGCCAACGTGTTGGTGATGGAGGTCATCCGACAGGGCCTCTGGAAGCTGAGCGAGAGACTCAGGCTCTGCAGTGCTGTAAGGCGGCTCGGTTGCGCCTGCAAGGTCCTGCTTCTGGTAGATGAGAGCACAGACGAACTGCTTGCTTCTGAGGTGCGGCAGACGGTGAAGGATCAGCTGGCCGATGGTTTTATCTATGCGTCGGTATCGCCAACCTACCTCGCAGGCGTAATCGACACGCTTTGAGGAAAGGATGGGTGAGAAATGAGAATGCTTTGTGCATAGCAAAGCGAGGAAGAGAGTACATAAAAAGCGGGACGAAGGAAAGCAGCATTGGGCGCAGCCGGAGGCGTGTCGGCCGGCCTGCAACGCATTTCCGTTGCAGGGCAATCGCCGAAAACGTCTCTGTAACACCACCTGATGGACTCAATTTATACAATACACAATGTAAAAGGAGGAATCAAGATGAAATCAATCACCCAACGCAGGATATTCAGCTTACTGCTTTCATTGGCAATGCTGATCGGCCTCCTCCCCGCCTTGGGGAGCATCGCCTCTGCCGCAGGCAGCGGCACCACCGAAGGCGACCCAAGAATCGTAACCACCTATGCGGAGCTCAGCTCTGCCCTGAGCTCCGGCGTCACCTATGTCAAGCTCGGTGCCAACATTAACACCAAGGATTTCAATGACGGCGCGGGATATAACAAGTCCATCCAACAGACTGGAACGGTTCAACTGGATCTTGACGGCTATTCCGTGACCTTTTTCAGCAGAACCTCTCCGCTCCCGGCTGCCATCCGCGTCACGGGCGACCTGTCGGTCAAGGACAGCCGCGGCGGCGGCAAGCTCTACATCGACGCCAATCCCAATACGGCCAGCAGCAAGCAGGTGCTGATCCTCGCCGAGACCGGCAGCTTCACGCTCAACAGCGGGCGGATCGGCGTCGATAACGGTCTTGCCAAAAACAGCATTGTGGTCGTCGAGGGCAAGGGCGACGCGAAGGTCGTCTTTAACGGCGGCAAGGTCGACGCCATCTCCCCGAAGGTCGGCATCCCCTATGTCTATTCCGCGCTGCTGTCGTCCAACTGCAAGGCCGAATTCAACGGCGGCGAGTTCGAGGGGCTGGTCGGCTTCGCCTACGCCACCCGGACAGACGGGATAAGCAAGCCGAAAGCCGTGATCAACGGCGGCAAGTTCAAGGGCGGTATCGTCGTTAAAAAGGGCAGCGAGACCATCACGGAGGGGCGGACTTTCCCCATCAGCATCCAAGGCGGCAGCTTCGGCCGCGGCCTCTTCACGGAGAATTTCGCGCTCAGCAGCAGCGAGCAGACCCTGGAAAACTTTGCCTTTGCCGCAATGTTCCCGGAAAGGACCGCTCTGCTTCGCCCCGACGAGCGGACCCGCCTGATCTACCGTCAGAAGGACGTCAAGACCGAATACATGGCCAACTCCGTCTCGAAGGAGTACCTCATCGCCCTGTCGACCAAGAATCTCGACGACTATAAGCGCGTCGCCTTCTCGTCCTACAGCGGCACAGCCTACACCGACGTCTGCACCAACGCCTTCGGTCTGGTCAAGGTGGAGGTCAACGGTGCGCCGGCCTATGTGCCGCACCAGATGGACGTGACGGGCGGCTACAGCGGCGCTCCGCTGTACGCGCTCAGTCCGAAAAAGCAACTCCGGTTCTACTGGGTCCCCCTGCCGCAGGCGATGAGGGACGCAGGCTACAGGCAGAAGATCAGCTACACGCTCAACGGTACGGATTATCCCGTCACCGCCAGCAGCTACAATAACAATCTCTTGTTTCAGACTATCCCTGTGAATAGCTATAGCTACCAGACGGAGGTGCAGAAGCTGGGGATCACCGTCGAGCTTTATAAGGACGGCGAGCCGCTGAGACTGAGCGGCGCTTCCAATATGTTCCTGATGCGCTACCGGATGATGTCGGAGACCGATGTCGCCATTCCCGAGGTCACACTGACGGTGAAGGACGGCGACCTGATCGCCGCGTCCGCCGCGACTGACAGCCCGGTCACCGTTTCCGACGACGAAAGCTGCACCGTTAAAAGTCAGGTGAACTGGGCAGACAACGGAGCCGTGCGCAACAAGTCGGTGGTCCTGAAGGCAAAGGAAGGCTTCTATCTGACAAGTGAAACGAAATTCAACGTCGTCGGGGCGAGCAGCATCACGGCAAAGTGGCTCTACAGCACAGACGGCGGTCAGACCTGCGTCGTCGGCGTGGAGGCACAGGAGTGCGAGCTGATCACCGAGGCAAAGGGCATCGTGCGCGGTCTGGTCTATTATAATCGCGTCAATGACATCTATGTGGAGTCGTATGAGCCGAGCAAATACACCATCACCGTTAAGAAGGTCAGCGAATACATCAGCTCCTCCGGCTCTACCATCTATGACAGCTTCCTGTGGCCGGATGAGCTGCTCGACGAGACCGGCGCCCCCTATTATCTCTACTGCACAGTCGAGGCAAAGCCCGGCTATGTGTTCCGCAGCGGCACCGGAACGCTGAAATTTGCCAATGAGGAGTGGAAGCCCGGAAAATGGGCGGAGGCCATTTGGAACGACGACTGGATGGACATGGACAACATCAGCGCCGGCGCATGCTATAAGCTGCACGACGAGTCAGACACCAATCTGGGCGGCCTTTGGCTGAACCGGCTCGAGCTGACCAACCTGAATCTGTCCGTGAAGGCACCTGTCGCAGGCGAAAGCCCCGCACCGGGCAGTGACTACTGCAAGATCGACGGCCTGCCGCCGTACATGAAGCTCGAGCGCGTCGATTGGCTGAAGTGCTATGACGACTGGAGGTACTATTCCGATAAGCCCTTTACCTTCCAGGCAGGAAAAACGTCGGACGGTGAGAACTGCGAATACCAGTGCTTTATCTATGTCTCCTATGACCTTAGCGGCGTCGGGGTCGCGAAGGGCGCCAAGTTCTACCTCAACGACACGCCGTGCAAGCTTGACTGGGAGAATAAGTTCTTCTGGACTGAAACCATGACCGCCGAGGGCAACCCCGTGCAGGAGGATCCCGTTATCACGGCCAAGGCAGGTTCCAACGGCACAATCACGCCCTCAGGCAGTGTCACGGTCAAATCCGGCGCGGATCAGACCTTTGCCATCCAGCCGAACAGCGGCTATACCGTCTCCAAGGTGCTGGTAGACGGAACGGACGTCAGCGCGGTGACGTCGTACACCTTCAAGAACGTCACGGCCAACCATACCATCGAGGCGGTTTTTGCGAAGGTGGAAGCAAAGCCGACCAATCCCTTCGTCGACGTTGCCGAGGGAACATACTACTATGACCCGGTGCTTTGGGCGGTGGCAAACGGCATTACCTCCGGCGTGGATGCGACGCATTTTGAGCCCGAGGGCACCTGCACCCGTGCGCACGCCGTGACCTTCCTGTGGCGCGCATCGGGTCAGCCCGAACCGAAAACGACCAATATGCCGTTCCGGGACGTAAAGCCCGGCAGCTACTATGAAAAGGCCGTGCTCTGGGCCGTGGAAAACAAGATCACCAATGGTACCGGCACCACCACCTTCAGTCCGGACGAAAACTGCACCCGCGCGCAGATCGTCACCTTCCTTTGGCGCAGTAAGGGCGAGCCGTATGCCAGCGATAGCAATAACCCGTTCACGGACATCGCATCGGACTACTACATGGATGCCGTTTTCTGGGCAGTCAAGGAAGGCATTACAAAGGGCACCACCCCCACGACCTTCAGTCCGAACGAAAGGTGCACGCGCGCGCAGATCGTCACCTTTATCTACCGCGCAATGGCTTCCTGAACGAGGGTGCGCGCGGCGGAACAACCGCCGCGCATCCCCCGGGAGGCCCGATACGGAGGAACGCCACTTTACAGCATAAGGAGGGATCATCTTGCAGGTCGTAATTCAAAAGATTCCGGAAAATCTGCCGGAATTTGAACTGCTTGCCGCTGAGGGGCGGCAGCCAGAGCGCATCTGCGCCCTGTTTCTGTGCGCGCTGGCGCTGTTTGACCGAAATAAGGAGGCCGGCGCTGCCGCAATGAACCTTCTGCGCGGCCCGAAGCCCCTGACGCCGTATGACTGCCAGTTTCTGCGCGACCGACTGCGCGGCAAGTCCTATCTGCCGCTTGCGTATTTTGATGGCGCAACGCCGGAAAACGGGTATCAGCCGCAGGTGCCGTACGCGCTGAACGTGCTCGCAGACCCCAGACCGCAGGATTTGGAGCCTGGCTATCTGCGTGTGTTCCTTAAAACGGCGGGCGCAGATTCGCCGCGACCCATGAAGCTGCGCCAGAAGGCCTCGACCGGCGAATGGTTCCTTTGGGAATACTCCAGCATTCTCAGCGGCATCCGTATTCCTGCGGCGGAAGACCCATGGAGCTGACGGGCGAAGGAAACGGCGCGCTGCGCGGCAGCCTGTGAACGCAGCGGCTGTTCCAAAAGGGAGATCAACGTGAAAAAATCACGGAAAATTGCACTACTTATCATGCTGGCGACCGCGTTTGTTATGCTGGCGGGCGTTTTGCTGTATCGGTATTTTATCGGGAGCCGGATACAGGACGGAGGCAGAATGGAAAACCCGGATGCGTACCGGGCGGGAAAAGAGCTGATCGAATTTCGCTGGCAGCAAACCCATACGAATTCTTCCCGTTGCTTTACGGTATATTTTTATCTGGAGAACGACCTTCCCGTGCTGACCGGACGGTTTCTGAGCCCGGATGGCGGCGAGACGAGAGAAAACGGGAGGGATGCGTCTTCGACCCCGATCCCATGGCAACTTACCTGGGTGCAATGGTTTGAGCTGCAGAATACGCTGGCGGAGGCTGCACTGCCCGCGTACGAAAAGCCATCGCACAATGCTGCAGAGGAGGCCGACAGCGAAATCTCCATCGTCTGGCGCACCGAGGACGGAGAGCGATCCGAAAAGTGCAGCGGCGAGAACGCCGCCGCGCTGGAGACCTTGGTGCTTCGCATTGCAGAGGAGGCCTATGGCACATCGCAGCTTGAGGCGGGGCTGCCGGGGCCTGCTCCAAAAGGCGGCTGAGCGCCCCTTGCGCGCAGCGCTAAACAACAGTACGTTTTTGCGCAGGGCACACGGCTGTGCGCCCTGCGGAATCACGAAAAAATGAACAAAAAAATGTAAGGAGGATCTATTATGAAAGGACATGTGTTTTTGAAGGTTACGGGTATTTTGATGATTATTGCAGCTGCATTTTCCATCATTGTGGGCGTATTGCTCGCCGGAATCAGTGCACTTGCTGCGGGGCTGGGTGCGGCCTCCGGACTGAAGTTTACCTTCTGGGCGGCGCTGTTTTTGACGTTGGTCGGCGGCATCTGCCAGCTGATTGCCGGAATCAAGGGCATCAAGCACAGTAAGCGCAGCGAAAAAGCCGGCAAACTCATCGCTTGGGGCGTCATCGTGGCTGTGTTCAGCATTTTGAGCATCGTGCTGGATTTAAGCAATGGCGGCGACTTTAGCATCGTCAGCGTCCTGACGGGCGTGGCCGTTCCGGCTCTGTACATCATCGGCGCAGTGCTCAACGCCAAGGCAGACGCGCCCCTCGGCGCATAATTTAGCAAGCAGACGCAAAGGAGATCGAGATATATATGGGACTGTTCGATAAAAAGTATTGCGACATTTGCGGAGAAAAGATCGGCTTACTTGGAAACCGCAAGCTGGAAAACGGAAATCTCTGCAAAAACTGCGCCAGAAAGCTCTCCCCGTGGTTCTCCGACCGGCGCGGCAGCACCGTAGAGGAGATCCGTGCGCAGCTTGCCTACCGGGCGGAGAATCAGGAAAAGGTCGCGGCCTTCCATACGACCAGAACGCTCGGCGCGGACACAAAGGTGCTTCTTGACGAAGATGCCGGAAAATTCATGGTGACCCGGGCCAGAAATCTTGCGGAGGCCAACCCGGACGTTCTGGACTTTGCCGACGTGACCGGCTGCAACCTCGACATTGACGAGAGCAGCACGGAGCTTAAGCGCAAGGACAAAGACGGCAAGGAGGTCAGCTACAATCCGCCGCGCTATGAATACTCCTATGATTTTTATATCACCATTTTTGTCAACAATCCCTATTTCGACGAAATGCGCTTCCAGATCAACTCCAGTTCCGTGGACATTACGCCGCCGCCCGGAACGCGTCCGGGCATGACGTCCCGGTATAATCCGGAAACCAATGTTGAGTACCGCAATTGTAAAAAGCTCGGCGAGGAAATCCGGCAGGTTCTGACGCAGGTCCGCAGGGATGTGCGCGAAAAGATCGAGCAGGCTGCCGCTCCCAAAGCGGCAGTCACCTGCCCCTGCTGCGGCGCGACGACCACGCCGGATGCAAGCGGTTGCTGTGAATACTGCGGCGGCGCAGTGAACGGCTGAACCATCCATCAAACGAACAGAAAGAAAGAGGAACTAAAAAATGAAAAAGTATGTAGCATTATTCCTGATTGCGGTTACGCTTCTGACGCTTGCCGCCTGTGGCAGCAAGGATGCGCTGGCCGGAACATGGTCTGCTGATCTCGGAGATGACGGCGTGATCACATGGACGTTCAACGGAAAAGGCAAATGCACCATGGAGAATGCGTACATGAAGCAGGATGGCACCTATACCATTGACGGTGACCAGCTTACGGTAACACTGGAGGCTTGGAGCGAACCGTCTACTTACACGTTCTCCGTGGACGGCAGCAGCCTTACCATGAAGGAGAACTCCGGTTACGGCATCAGCGGCACCTTTGCCAAAAAATAAACTGCACAGGAGCCGGCGCGAATAGAAACAATGAAAAATGTCTCAGATATGCACTCACATTTTTCGCCGGAACCGCATGCTAGTTCTGCTGATCGGCAGATTTGCACATCCCTGAAGGATGCTGGGAGGGAATTATGAAACAGACGAAGACCAAAACTCTATGCCTGCTTCTTGCGGCACTGATGCTGCTCAGCAGCCTCACCGCCTGCGGAAAGGATAAGGAGAAAGACTCCAATTTGATTCAGCTCGGTGACTATGAGCTGCTCTACAAGGGCGCGTGCATTATGGAAGATTCGGACGGAAATGACGCAATCGTTCTGTCGCTGGACTTTACAAACAACAGCAAGGAGAATGCTTCGTATCTTTGGAGCGTCGATGAAACGCTCATGCAGAACGGCACAGAGCTGGAAGTCGCTACAGTCTATACCGATTACGATACCTTTACCACAGTGATCGAAAACCAGTTTGAGGAAGTTGCGCCGGGTGCAACGCTGGAGGTGCAGACCGCCTTCGTGCTGAACAACGCGTCCGACGAAATCGAGGCGACCTTTGAGGAACTGCTCGGCAGCAAAAGCGGCACCATTACCATTGACCCATCCACGCTCACGCGGGAAACAGGCGTCAATGCCGGCACGGAGCCCACACTGCCTTCCGCAGCGGCTGACGACGCTCTGCTCGAGTGGTGGAACGGTGAATGGTACGGCTGGTGGAAGATGACCGACTGCTCCGGCTCATATGAGAGCATGGAAGGTCAGTGGTGGGATATCTGCGGCGTGATCGAGATCGACGCAGACCGCACGGGCACCGTGACGCTCTGGGATGAGGACTACACCAAGGACGATGCCATGGTATCGGCAGCGGTCAGCCTGAGCGACACCGGTAATGGCGAGCATGGCACGCTGACATCCGAGGGCGGCTGGTTTACCGATGTGGCCCTCGCGCACGCCGACTGGATCGTCGACCCGGGCTTGCAGGAGCTTGCGGATATCATCTGCATCGACGGCCGGTACGAAAACGGCGACGATATGTACCGCTATGAGATCTATCTGCGCCCGTGGGGGCTCTATTGGGATGATGTGGAGGAGGAAAACCGCCCATATCTCTATGCCGACTGGTATCTGCCGCTGATCGACGCGGGCAAGTCCATGCCTGACAGCATCGGAGCGGATGCTCCGGCCGGAAGCGGCAATATGGGCACTACGACGTCGAACCCTGGCGGAGAAACGTCCGGCGGAGACGGCATTGTAACTGAAGAGCAGGTACAGAAGGGCTATGTCTGGATGAACGAGGTCAATAAGAATATTTTCGACGCAACCTACGATGATATTGCTGCCTACTTCGGTGTAAAAGGCCGGTTTGTCAAGGAAGAATACAGCGACCACATGAAGGCAAACTACCGCTACTACAAATGGATCTCTGAGGACGACGACTCCCATTTCATCTACGTCAATTTCAAAGAAAATGTGTCAGGCGTTTATACGGTAAGCGGATTCAATACCAGCGGCTTCTCCGGCAAGGAGGCCATCGCGAGGTATCTTGACACGGTAAAGGCGGAAGCCGCAGAGGCAAACTAGACAGCGTCTGCGAACGCCGAGATGCAGGACTTCTCCGTGGAAGTCACCCAGTTTGCAAAAGACGATGTTAAGGTCAAAATCATGACGAAGATCCCGGTCTCTGGCTGGTCGTATGATGAGGGCAAGCGCTGCTTGGTGGAAAATGACGATCCCACAGCGTTCGGTGCGGGCTCCATCCAGTTTGAGGTAAGAGAGGACGTTGAAAAATTTGATTTCTACAAGGACGACTTCGAGAACTATCAGGATATCGAAGACCGTGTGATCGGCGGTATCACGTTCCGCGGCCGCACCTACAGAAACATCGGCTATGATTGGATTCAGTATATCGCACAGCTTGACGACGGCCGCACCCTTTCTATCGGGCTTCGGAATATGGACTGCGTTCCGGGAACGACGCCCGACATCATTCTCAACAACATGACGTTCCAGTAATGGCGGCATCTTTCTGAGAATTTATATGAAAACCGTCTCCCGCCCCAATTTGGAGCGGGAGAATCCGGCTATTTGCGAAAAAAGCGGAGGTGATGCTGTGAAGCTCAAAACATTCCTCATCACGGCAAGCCTGTGGATGGGGCTGCTCGGCCTGACCGCCTGCGGCGGTGCTGACGTGCGCACCTATCAGTACCCGGAGACTGCGCTCCTTTTTGACAGTCTTCACATCAAAAAAACCGTTTACAGCCCGGGTGTCATGGAGCTCTATTACCGCGGCGGGCAGTTCAAGGACAATCCCATCCGCTGCTACGACGCGAATTTTGAAGATCTGGGCGATCAGTTTGAATATTCCTTTCAAAACGGCGTTCTGACAGTTCA
>CAKTOJ010000052.1 GCA_934589665.1 uncultured Oscillospiraceae bacterium
TGGCAGTAAGGAGGCTTGAAATGTCAAACTATTTCCATCTTTTTTCCCCCATCCGTATCCGCAATACCTACATCAAAAACAGGATCGAGTCTGCTCCCATGTCTGCCAGCGGTGATGTTCCGTTCTACACCCGCGAGGCGTATGAGATGTACAACTCCATCGCCAAGGGCGGCGCCGGCATCGTGACGCTCGGTGAAGCGGGCGTCCATTCCCTGACCGACCATGCCCATCCCACCATGCCGCATCTGGACGACACAACCGTTCTGCCGCGCATGATCCAGACGGTGGACACCGTCCACAAATGGGGCGCGCTCGCATCGGTCGAGCTGACGCACTCCGGCTGCCGTGCGGCCAGCAAGTATCTGCCTGAGGGCGGCTTTGTCATCGGCCCCAGCCCGATGGAGGCAAACCTTTACGGCGATCCTGTCATTGAAATGGACGAGGCCATGATGGACACCATCGCCGACGCTTACGCCGAGGCGGCGCGTCTGGCACAGTTCGCCGGCTGCGACATCGTCAATGTCCACGGCGGCCACGGCTGGCTCATCAGCCAGTTCCTCTCCGACCTGAACAACCACCGTACGGACAAGTACGGCGGTTCCATTGAAAACAAAGCCCGCTTCCCGCTGATGATCGTCGACCGCATCCGCGCCAAGTGCGGTCCCGGTCTGATCATCGAGTTCCGTTTGAGCGCGGAGGAGGACACGCCGGGCGGCATCCCCATCGAAGAGACGGTCGAGTTCGCCAAGCTGCTCGACGGTCATGTAGACATCATCCACGTCTCCGCCGCGACCTTCCACGATACCGGTTCGGCGGCACGCATGTTCCCCACGGTATTCTACCCGAGAGGCTGCAACATTGAAAACGCCGCCAAGATCAAGGCGGTCGTCAAAAAGTCTCTGGTCTCCGTGGTCGGCGGCATCAACGATCCTGCCATGATGGAAGAGGCCATCGCGGACGGCAAGGCCGATTTTGTTGTGGTCGGCCGTCAGTTCATTGCCGACCCCAATTGGCCGAAGAAGGCCCGCTGCGGTCACGCGGACGAGATCAGCAAGTGCATCCGCTGCGAGACCTGCATCAGCGCAGGTTTCATCCCTCACGTTCCGTTCTCCTCCGGCGTTCTGCGCTGCTCCGTCAACCCCACCTGGGGCCGCGAGTATGAAAATACCCGCAAGGAAGAGCCGATCGAGCGCGTGAAGAAGGTGCTCGTGGCCGGTGGCGGCCCCGGCGGCATGGAGGCCGCGATCACGGCCGGACACCGCGGCCACAAGGTCATTCTCTGCGAGAAGAGCGATCATCTGGCCGCCAACCTCGACTATGCCAAGCAGATCCCCTTCAAGAAGGATCTGGTGGAGTTCCTCAAGTCGCAGGAGATCAATCTTCAGCGCACGCCCAATGTCGAGCTGCGCCTGAACACCGCTGTGACGGAAGAGATCATCCGTGCCGAGCAGCCTGACGTTCTTATCGTCGCCTGCGGCGCCGAGCCTGTCACGCCGCCGATCCCCGGTCTTGATCAGCCTCATGTCCACCACATCACCGATCTTTTCAAGAAGAACATTGATGTCGGTGAAAAGGTCGTCATCATCGGTGGTGGTCTGGCCGGCTGCGAGGAGGGTCTGGGTCTCGCGTGGCGCGGCAAGGATGTCACCATCGTTGAAATGCGCGACGGTCTGGCCAAGGACGCGCCCTATATCCACTGGAGACATCTGCTCACCAAGCTCAATGAGTCCCTGCATTCCTACTGCTCGGCCAAGGTTCTCTCCGTTGAGCCGAACGGCGTGAAGATCGTCGATTCCGACGGTACGGAGCGCCTGCTTGAGGCAGACACCGTTCTCTACGCCACCGGCATGAAGGCCGCATCCGAGCGCTTTGACGCCTGGCACGACCTTGCTGACGAGGTCATTCTCGTCGGCGACAGCCGCCGCTCCTCGAAGATTCTTGACGCCATGCGCACGGGCTACTGCGCTGGCCTCACGATCTGATATCTCTTTTATGCACACAAAGCTCCTCACAGGGTCAGGGCCGCAGCATAGCTGCGGCCCTGACTTTTTTGCTTTTGCCAAAAAGCTTCCATATGTATATCGACAGAAAGAAAGCCCCTGATTTCAAAAGAAATCAGGGGCTTTCCGGTGCAAGCTGTAATAATGATAAATGATATCAGCATCGATCCGGCGACACAGTGGGAAACACTTTTGCTCCAACAAGGGACAACGCCAGACCAAGCACAGTCAGCGCCATCCAGCACGACGGCAATGCGATCCAGCCAAAGCGTGTAAGGAGCGAGCCGAGCGTACCGGACATCATCGATGCACCCACATAGGTAGAAAAATCGAAGACCCCGACCAGCGTGGAAACAATGTTGCGTCTGGCAAAATACATGGGGAAATAGGAGATCATGTACCAGTTGCTTGCATTGATCACAGCAATAAGCGCGGCAATGAGCAGAACCGTGACGATGGAGGTATGCTCGCCCATCGAGAGCATGACTGCCGTGATCGCGCAGGAGACGGCAAGCATTGCCGTAAGCGAATGCCGCACATTATCATGAAAAACGCCCAGCATCGCACGCGCCATAAAGACGCCCGCCAGCTTTGCAAAGGGAATAAGCACAAGAAGGAACAGGGAGCTGCTGCCAAGATCCAAAACGCTTGTGAATATTTTAGGCAGCCAGAAAACCGCTCCCTCCTGAATCGCACCGACCGTCAGGCACAGCGCGCAGACGAAAAAGAGCCTCTCATGCAGAAAATCCCGCGCGATCTGTCCGAGCGGCGGCGTGCTCTTTCGCTCGCCCGTCTCCGCCTCAAACGGCATCCTGCACGACATCACATACCATGCAAGGATCAAAAGAAGCGCGATGATCCCCGGCACCAGAAAATAGGGCATAAATGTACAGGTCTGAAACAGATTGCTCAAAACAACCCACGACAGCAAATATCCGGTTACGGAACAGGTGGACATGATCGTGGTAATGTTCTTTCTCTGCTCCGGCAGGGAGCAGGCCGCCAGCAGGCGCAGCAGCGTGCTCCAGAACATCGACTGGCAGAAGCCGTTGAGCCCCCACAGCAGCAGGAATACCGGTCCGGAGCGCTGCAATGCCAGCACCACAGTGATCGTACCCGTCATCGTCAACGCCAGTATCAGAAAGCGGTGCGGGTTCACACGGTCACCAATCGCGCCGTTCACCAGCTGTCCGACCGCGTAAGTGACAAAATAGATAGAGCTTGCGATGCCGAGATACTCTGTGCTCACTGTCAGTCCGACCGACAGCTTGTCGAGCGCCGTGGAAATATTGACACGGCACAGGTAGGCCACCATATAGGTCGCCCATGAGAGCAGCAGAACCAGCCGCAGTTTCTTCTTCTGATCCATATTCGTCTCCTTTCCCCGCCGCGCACGGCAAACCGTCAGATCTCCTCGACGTTGATGACGCCTTCCATTGCGCAGATATCCGAAATGATCGCGCTGGCTGAATACTGCTTATTCAGGTGCAGCGTAAAGAGCGCGCAGGCCACATCGTTCTTTTCGCAGCCCGGCTGTCGAGTAATCTCCATGTTGGAGACCTTGATCTGCCGGTCGCGGTAGAGCTTGAGCACTCGGTCAAGCGCCGAACGATCCTCATATTCCATATAGAGGTTGATCTCCGGCGCATTGGCCATGATGTGATACTCCAGCTTGGAAAACAGCAGCTCCGCCAGCAGGATCAGCCCTGTAGTCAGCAGACCGCCCTCGTAAAAACCCGCGCCGATGGCAAGGCCCACAATGGCGACTGTCCACAGTCCGGCCGCTGTCGTCAGACCCTTGACGCGCTGGCGCCGCGTGACGATGATCGTACCTGCGCCGATAAAGCCCATACCGGCGACAACGCCCGCGCCCAAGCGGGCTGCGTCAAGATAATAGCGCATATACACCAGCCAGAACTCACTTGTCAGCGTGGTCATCGCCGCGCCGAGACAGATAAGAATATGCGTGCGGAAGCCGGCGCTGCGGCGCTTGAACTCGCGTTCAATGCCGACGATGCCGCCGCACAGCGTACTTAAAATCAGGCGAAAGGCAACGGAAGCAAGCGTGATCTCCCGCAGGCCGTCAAAAATAGATAGCATAGCGACTCTCCCTCCTCAGATCTCGTCGATCATGGTAACGCCCTTGACCTCAGACAGCGCCGCAAGAATCTGCGGATGCTGCTGGTGGTTCTCAAGCCGGACGCTGAGCACCGCGCTGGGATAGCGGTGATGCTCCTCCCCGCCTCGGTCGATCTCAACGCTGTAGATCTGCACGCCCTGCGCCTTGACGCGGGCAAGAAGCGTACCAATCTCATCGAGCGATTTGAGCTCCACGTAAATGTTCATATTGCGCGCGTTCTCCAGCAGATACACCTCCACCATCGGCAGGAAGTGAATACAAAGGAACATCAGCACAAAGGCGATGATAACGCACTCATAAAAGCCCGCGCCGATGGCGATTCCCATGCAGGCAGACGCCCACAATCCGGCGGCGGTCGTCAGGCCCTTGACCTCCTGCCGGCCGGTGACGATGATCGTACCGGCGGCGAGGAAACCGATGCCGCTGTAGACCTTTGCGCCAAAACGGCTCACGTCCACCTGCTTGCCGGTCGTTGCGGCGATTTCCGCCCAAACCGTACCGAGCTGGACAAACAGATACTGACTCATAATGCTCGTCAGCGCTGAACCGAGACAGACGAGCATATAGGTGCGAAAGCCCGCCGCGCGGTGCTTGCGTCCGCGCTCAAGGCCGATCATGCCGCCGAGCAGCATGGCGAGCACCAGCCGCAGCAGCACTGACGCAAAATTCAGCTGGCGGAAATAATCCAGACTGCTTATCACACTGCATTCCTCCTTCGGATCGTTTTCAGAAATCAAGAATGTTCTCTTGCAAAATTCGCGTTCTATCCCGTATAATGGAAACATCATTCGGCAGACCGCTGCCGCAGAAAGGTGTTCCATATGCAATCGATCGATATATCCTATACCGTCACTGTTTCCGACTTTCGCAAGGCGACCTATTACGGCCTCTTCCTGCGTCACCGCCGCGCCCTGCAGATTATGTTCCTTGTGCTCGGCTTTTCTGTGCTCTACGCCATCGGCGGCGCACTCGGCCTCGGGACGGTCAATTATCTGGTCTTTTTTCTGGCGCTTGCCTACCTCATCTGGGGGCTTCTCCTCTTCGCAGGTGCGGAAAAGGGGATCAAGCACTTTCTCGCCTCGCCTCAAACAACACTCGGCTGCGAGTACCTCGTCTCCATCGACGAGCATCATATTCGCATCCGCGTTCCGGCCAAAAAGGGCGATGTTTCTCTTCTCATCAAAAAGCTTGCGTGCGCGTATGAGCTCAGCTCCATGTATCTGCTCTACGTCAGCACGCAGGAGGTCTATCTTCTTCCCAAACGCGCTTTGACCGCGGAACAGGCCGCTGCGCTGCGCGGACTGCTTCATAAAACGCTCGTAGATCGGTTTTCCAGCCGCTTCATCAAGTGCTGAACCGATCAGGGTAAATTTCAAGAAGTCGGAAAGCTCTCGCTTTCCGACTTCTCTTTTTTCATGGGGGAAGCCGCCTTATTTCACTTCCGCACCAGCTGCCTTGCGATTTTCAATGCGGGTGATGATAAACACCGCCGCAACGCCGACAATACCGATAATATCGGTCAGATTGCCGGGAATCACGAGGCACAGACCGGCCGCACAGGAGAGCAGTCGGAGCGGCATGGGGAGCTTACCGTTGAGGTAGCCGATAAAGCCGCCGCCGATGCCGATAAGGCCGATGATCGCGGTAAGGATCATGGGCAGCGCCTCAAGGAACGTACCGCCAATCATGATCATCTTCGGATTGAGCGCAAACATATACGGGATCAGGAAGGCCGCGATGGCCAGCTTGGTCGCGTTAACGCCCGTCTTAAAGGCATTGCCCTTGGCGATGGCCGAACCTGCATAGGCCGCCAGCGCCACTGGGGGCGTGATGTCGGCCACGATACCGAAATAGAAGCAGAACATATGCGCTGCCAGCAGGGGGATGCCCGCCTTAATCAGGATCGGCGCGGCGATCGTGGAGGTGATGAGGTAGTTGGACGTCGTGGACACACCCATGCCGAGGAGCAGGGAGGTGAACATGGCGCACACGAGGGCAAGGAACACATTATTGCCGACAAGATCGAAAATACCGGAGCCGATGCGCTGGCCCAGACCGGTCAGCGTGACCATGCCGATGATGATACCGGCAGTCGAGCAGGCGGTAGCCACGGAGATCACGCTGCGCGCCGCCTGCGGCAGGGCGTTGAAGATCTGGAGGAAAGGCACGCGCGTTCCCTTACGCAGATAGGGGACGACCACGCAGATCACGCAGCCGAGGAGCGCCGCGCGCGTAATGGTAAAGCCGGCAAGCATGAGGTAGATAATTGCGACCAGCGGCAGGATCAGGTGGCCCTTCTCGCGCATGAGCGGCCCGACCTTGGGCAGCTTCTCGCGCGGCAGCCCCTTGAGACCGAGACGCTTTGCCTCCAGATGCACACTGATCCAGATACCGGTGAAGTACAGCAGCGCGGGGATAATGGCGATCATCATCAGCTGACGGTACGGCACATTGCAGGTCTCAGAGATCAGGAAAGCCGCAGAGCCCATGACAGGCGGCATGATCTGGCCGCCTGTGGAGGCCGCCGCTTCCACCGCGCCGGCAAATTCCGGCTCATAGCCAAGGGACTTCATCATCGGGATGGTAAAGGAACCGGTGGACACCGTGTTTGACACGGAGGAACCAGAGACCGTACCCTGAAGTGCAGAGGAGAGGACCGCGACCTTAGCCGGACCGCCGGCCGCCCAGCCGGCGAGCGCGTTGGCCAGATCAATGAAGAACTGGCCGATGCCGGTCTTTTCCAGGAACGCACCGAAGAGGATGAAGAGGAAGATATAGGTCGAGCAGACACCGAGCGGGTTACCGATCACGCCCTCGGTCGTGATAAAGAGGTGCGTGATGATGCGCTTGAGCGCAAAGCCGCGGTGCTGCAGGAAGCCGGGCAGATACTTGCCCACCATGCCGTAGATAAAGAAGCAGGATGCGATAATCACGATCGGCGGGCCAACAACGCGCCAGCAGGCCAGCAGCACAAGCGCGATGCCAAGACCAGCCATGATTGTATCAAGCGTGGTGTAGGAACCGGCGCGGAACTGCAGCGCGGTATAATTCACAATAAAGTAACCGGCCACGCAGGCAAATGTGGCGGCCAGAACGCAGTCATACCAGGGGAGCTTGCGGCGATCCGCCTTCTGCGTTGCGGGGTAGAGGATGTAGGCCATGGTGATTGCCAGGCCGAGGTGGGTATAACGCAGGATCTGGAGGGGCACCTTGTTGGAAATAGACGCGTAAAGCTGGAACAGCGCCCACAGCGTCAGCACAACCTTGATGATCTTATCCCCTCGTTCGGAAAAGATTTTATACTTTGACTCGCGGTCGATCGATTCCAGATCGATCTCTTCGGGAGCCACAGGCTTTTTCTTCTTGAACAGTGCCATCGGATCTTTTTCTCCTTCACTCATTATAGGGAAAAGCAGTGAGGGCAGGGAGCGCCTGCCCTCACTGTTAAAACGGCGGGTACTTACAGCAGATAATCAGGAATGGTCAGGCCCTGCTCCTTGTAGTACTTCGCAGCGCCGGGATGCAGGTCGCTGGGAATACCGGCGAGAGCATCCTCAAGGCTCATGTAATCAGCCTTCTTATTGATCTCCTGAATGTCGCCGAGGTTCTCATAGATCGTCTTGGTCAGATCGTAGATCTCATCCTCAGAGAAGGTGTCGAGGCAGACGAGCATGCACTTGACCGCCACGGAGGTGACAGAGTGACCGAGGTTGTAGTCATCGCTCTCGGTGGTGAATGCAGAGTAGTAGGGGTACTTCTCGATCAGGGCATTGAGGTGTTCGTCATCAATGGTGACCAGCTCAATGTTGCCGCCGAGGGAAAGCTCGGTGACATTGCCGTTGGGATAGCCGGAGCACATGAACATACCGTCAAAGGTACCATCCTGCACGCCGTTCTTCGCGGTGGCCTGATCAGCGAAAGTCTCGTTGATGTCATCATAGGACATGCCATAGATGTCGAGGATCTGGCGGGCAGCAACCTCGTAGCCGGAACCGACGGCGCCGACGCAGATGTTCTTGCCGCGCATATCCTCAATGGAGGAGATGCCGCTGTCCTTACGGACGACGATCTGAACCATCTCAGGATAGCAGGCAGTGATGGCCTGGAAGTTGGTAATGGGAGAGCCGTCGAAGAGCTCAATGCCCTCATGCGCATAGCTGTAGACATCGGACTGGATCATGGCGAACTCATTGTCCCCGGAGCCGAGCAGACGGGCATTCTCCGTGGAGCCGCCGGTGGCGTTGACCGTGAGGTTCGCGCCGGTCTTCTGGTTCACAACCGTGCAGACGGCGTTGCCGAAGTTATAGTAGTTACCAGTTGCAGAGCCGGTGCCCATCAGATAGCTGCCGCTGAAGCCGGTAGGCTCGGTCTGCTCAGTATCGCTGCTGCCATCGTTGGAAGGTGTCTGCTCCTTGGAACCGCAGGCGACAAGGCTGAGCACCATGACGCATGCAAGAAGCAGAGAGAGGAATTTCTTCATAGCTTGTATTCATCCTTTCATTTTTCGAGCGCTTTTGCGCTTTATTCGTTAAGTATAGCACATGCGTAGTGAAAATCAAATACAATTGTAAAGTTTATGTAAAATTTGTAAATGTGATGTAAAGAACGCGGTAATATCTTTTAAAAATCCCAATATTTTATGCATTTTGCTTGATTACTGCCACGAGATTCTGCACATCAGCCGACTTGGAAAACCGCTTTCTCAAAATATGCCGTTTCTTCAAATACAGCCTGAAAGCTGGGTGACAAATATAAAAATCCTCTGAAATCATTTGATTTCAGAGGATTTATGGTTGCGGAGACAGGACTCGAACCTGCGGCCTCCGGGTTACGAGGGCAATACAGTCATTTTTAGAGTGTATAAACACCTGAAATACGTACATTTAAGATTGGATTTCTTATTTTTGTGCTGAAAAATATCGTTATCCCTAAACGCACGCAATTCAATGCGTTGACGTTCAACGGTTTGCCGGAGCTTTGTTAGAAAAAGTGTTAGAAAGCTTTGCCCCTATTATTCCGCCCCTTCACATTTGCCAAGGGGAAGCACATTCTAACTCTTTTGTTGATCTTATGGTATATCAAGCTTTCCGCTATTAAAACCGTCAGGGGCTGCTATTGATAGCAGGAATTCCAGTTCAATTTTCTCAGGACGAACAGAATCAGAGACCCACATTCTAAAAAAGTTATCGTCTGCCTGAAATTTAAACGTGTAATCTCGTTTTGTTTTCATTGGATTGCCGTAAAGCCTTGTCCCAAGGTTCTCATTGCTGTGTCCATATACAAAGCACCGTTAGAAAAGAAGTGGGGCTGCCGCCGTAGACAATACCATTAAGTTAGCAACATTGTTTTCAAATGTAACCCCATAACGAAAGAGTGCATACCGCAAGGGATGCACTCTTTCTGTAAAATGGGCATAGCAAATTAGCGGATTGCGAGGATTATTTCTGCCGGAGCGAATGACAGAAAGGTTTTTGCCTATGGTAGCTTCAACATCTGGTGGAGAAACATTACCAAGAAGAAATTGTCTGCAAGCCTGTACAGCAACAGAGAAATTCTCCTTGCAAGGGTGTTTTCTTTTGAATTTCTGAATGACTATGTGTGAGGTAATCATTTCAGAGAAGTTGTACATGATAAGCCCGGCATAAATCTCCTGCGTAATGTTCCCTCTTTTTCGGCTTCTTTTAGTTTTCGGCCTTGGTCTCGCAGTACAGGCAGCGGTAGGTGCGCGTGCTCTCTTCGGTCAGCGTGAAGACCTGCGGCAGCTCCTGCTCAACGGAGGTGATGCAGCGGGGATTCTTGCAGCGGATGACGTTGGTGATGCGCTCGGGCAGCTTGAGCTGGCGCTTTTCGATGCGCTTGCCGTCCTTGATGATGTTGACGGTGATGCCGGGGTCGACATAGCCGATGACGTCCCAGTCAAGGTCGAGCACCTGATCGATCTTGATGATGTCCTTGCGGCCGAGCTTGCCGCTCGAAACGTTCTTGAGCAGCGCGACAGAGCAGTCGAGCTTGTCAAGACCGAGAATGTTGTAGAGCTTCATCGCCTTGCCGGCGGAAATGTGGTCGATAACGATACCGTTGGAAATAGCGTCGATGATCATTTATAAGTCCCTCCCTTATTCGATACCAAGCAGCTTGAGGATCAGTGCCATGCGGATGAAGCGGCCGTTTCTGACCTGCTTGAAGTAGCAGGCGCGCGGGTCATCGTCCACGGCAACGGAAATTTCATTTACGCGCGGCAGCGGGTGCAGGATGCAGAGATCCTTCTTCGCATTCACGAGCTTTTCGGGCGTGAGGATGTAGCTGTCCTTCAGGCGGAGGTAATCCTCCTCGTTGAAGAAGCGCTCGCGCTGCACGCGAGTCATGTAGAGAATGTCGAGCTGGGGCATGACGGACTCGAGATTGGTCGTCTGCTCGTAGGGGATGTTGTTCTTCTTGAGCGCCTCGGCCTTCACGTAGCTGGGGAGCTTGAGCTCCTCGGGGGAGATGAGCACGATCTTGATGCCGGTGTAGCGGCTCAGGGCGCTGATGAGGGAGTGGACGGTGCGGCCGAACTTGAGGTCGCCGCAGAAGCCCACGGTCAGGTCGTTGAAGCGCCCCTTTTCACGGTTGATGGTGAGAAGGTCGGTCAGCGTCTGGGTGGGGTGGTTGTGGCCGCCGTCGCCCGCGTTGATGACGGGGACCTCGGAGTGCATGGAGGCGACCAGCGGCGCGCCCTCCTTGGGGTGACGCATGGCGATGATGTCAGCATAGCAGCTGACGGTGCGCACCGTGTCGGAAACGCTCTCGCCCTTGGCGGCGGAAGAGCTGTTTGCGGACGAGAAGCCCAGCACCTTGCCGCCGAGACCGAGCATCGCGGACTCAAAGCTCAGGCGCGTGCGGGTAGAGGGCTCAAAGAAGAGCGTTGCGAGGATCTTGCCGTCGCACTTGTGTGCGTAGGC
>CAKTOJ010000053.1 GCA_934589665.1 uncultured Oscillospiraceae bacterium
ACTTCATTCTACCAGAGCTTGCAAGCTATGTCTTCTTTTATGCATTTTCCAATTTGCGCAAGTTATTGTACCTTATCGTGATTCAAGCGCGCTGAAAATGCTTCTAAGTCACAATAAATCTTCCACGCGTTCCCCGCATCCAAGCACTCACCCAGTCTCAGAGATACACGCCGCAACAAGTGGTTGCTTGTCTGTAAACGAATTGTGTGCTACAGTCATGTCAAGGAGGTGTCCCGTATGGATACAAAGGATATCTTATATCGTCTGAGGACACAGAGGGGTTTGTCACAGGATGAGCTGGCGGAAAAGGTTTTTGTTACAAGGCAGGCCGTGTCCCGCTGGGAAAACGGTGAGACAACGCCGAATGTGGAGACTCTAAAGCTGCTCTCACGGTTCTTTGACGTATCGATTAATACGCTGCTCGGCTCCCCGCGGCAGCTGATCTGCCAATGCTGCGGGATGCCGCTGGACGACCCCAGCACCAGCAGAGAGCCCGACGCCTCGTTCAATGAGGATTATTGCAGGTGGTGCTATGCAGACGGCAAATTCAAGTATGCCAGCAAGGAGCAGCTGATCGATTTCTGCGTGGAGCATATGGCATGCGAAAGCTGGCCCGCCGAGCAGGTCCGCGCCCATATGGAAGCGGTCGTGCCGAATCTGAAGCACTGGCGCAAATAGCAGATGCAGCGTCTGATTTTGTCAGTCCATATAGCTCTGGAAGCTGTTCTTCGTCAGGAATTCTACCGCTTCCTTCATCGCCGCATTCACATCGAACGCGCCGCCGATGGCTTTGGTCTGCTCCGCGTAATCCGCTGTTTCAAAGGCGCGGTCGTAGGCAGAGCGGAAGCTCTTATAGTAATTCAGCTCCGCGCCGAAATAGGGGTTTGGCTGAAGCAGCAGGCTGTTGTAGGCCCGAATCGCACCGGAGATCGGCACGCCGGCGGCGTCTTGATCCAGTGCGCTGAAATCAGCACAGTTGAACTTCCACTGCTTGCAGTACGCAGCCTTTGCATCCTGCAAAAGTTCGCGCTCCTCTTCGGTCAGCGGCTTCATATCCTGCATATACGAGGTGTTGTCCTCAACCTGTGATAGATCACTCATACCGGAAAGGACCGCCAGCACACCATCGAGCGACGCGGCGTAGCGGATGGCATAGCTGGCCGGAGAACCCGCCTGCATCCGTCCCGCGGTCTCTTCCGGCGCCTTTGCCAGCATGCCGCCCTTGACCGGCTCCATGACGATCACCTGTGCGCCGTGCTTGCGAATGACCTCATAGCACGCCTTTGCCTGCATGAACGGCTCCTCCCAGTCGTAATAGTTCAGCGCAATCTGCACCGCCTCGACCTCCGGGTGCTCCGTCAGGATGCGGTCCAGATTCGCCGCGTCGTCGTGGTAGGAAAAGGCGATATGACGGATCCTGCCCTCTTCCTTCCATTTTTTCATGTGGTCGAACAGTTGCGCGGTCTTTACCTCCGTATCGTAGAGATATCGGTTCAGGTTGTGGAGCAGATAGTAATCAAAGTACGCCACGCCGCACTTGTCCAGTTGCTCCTGAAAGATCGTGTCCACCTGTTCCTCCGCCGGCAGGATAAAGGTGGGGAACTTTGACGCAAGCAGAAAGCTGCATCTCTCATGGCGCTTGACCAGCGCCTCACGGATGGCCGTTTCCGACGCGCCGTTGTGATAGACATAGGACGTGTCAAAATACGTAAAGCCGCGCTCTAAAAAGAGATCGACCATCTGCTTGACAGCATCAAGGTCGATATTCTCTGCCTTGCCGTCTTTGACCGGCAGGCGCATCAAACCAAATCCAAGCTTTTTCATCGTGTTTCTCCTTTTACTCTTTATTGTTTCGCTGCCGCCATGCGCGGCAGCGCATAGTCATGCTGTAACAGCCTCTGCCCGCAGCAGGAGCGCCTGTCAGATGCCTTCGGGCTTCCCTCCGGTCAGATACGGCGCCATCAGGTTTCTCAGAAACCGGCTGCAGAATTCCTCCGTCCGCCCGGCAAAGCTGTAGCTTCCGCCGGACATGTCCCAGCAGAGCATCTGCCCGTAGAGAAGATCGATCAATGTGTGGGACAGTATCTCCACAGGAGCATCCGCTCTGACCTCACCCCACTGTATGCCGTCCGTGAGCAGCACGGCGGCAGAATGGAGGTCGAAGGCCAGCTTGCCCCGGTCGTCCTCATTTTCCACAAGATCGGGGTCGACCGTGTTCCGCACCCATTCCTGACAAAGCTTCAGTCCGCTCTTTTCAATGCGGTCCGTAAAGCCCACCATGAAAAAGGCCAGCCGCTCCATAAAGACGCCCTCGTGCGCCAGCGCACGGTCCAGTACCTCCTGATACATCTCACGGCTGAGGGCGAACATAATGTCTTCCTTGCGCTTAAAGTAGGTATAGAAGGTACCGCTTGCCACGCCGCAGCGTCCGGTGATTTCCGTGATTGAGGTATTGGCAAGGCCCTTTTCGCAGATAATTTCCTTTGCCGCTTCCATCAGCTTCTTTTTCGTCTCCAGCGCGGCGCGCTGCCGGTTGGTCATCTCCATCCCCTCCTTCGCGGCAATTATAGCATTTCGTTGAATCTAAGTCAATGACTGTAATTCGTTTTCTTGCCGTATTTTCCTCTCTTGACATCGCTTTCTGATTGTGCTATATTCCCTTCTGCTCGCTCGGAGGGCGTGTTGTTCACGGAAACAACAGCCGGATAAGGCGCAGGCTGAAATGCCTGTTCCTTATCCGGTTTTTTGATAGACTCTTTTGAAAAAGGAGAAAACTTCATGGACCTTTTGAACGGAAGCGTCAAATCACTTTACTTTAAATATCTCTCGGCGGCGTTCGGCAGTGCCCTGATCTCCAGCATCTACAGCATCGTCGATATGGCAATGGTCGGGCAGTATCAGGGGCCCGACGGCACAGCGGCTCTGGCTGTCGTTGCGCCGGTATGGAACGTCATCTACAGTCTCGGGCTGCTCACCGGCATCGGCGGCAGCGTGATCTTCAGCACCCGGCGCGGCGGCGGAGAATGTCCGGACGGCAGCGATAACCAGTATTTTACCGCATCCGTCATCGCCTCGGTGCTGCTCGCCGCGCTCGCGTGGCTCGCCGTCCTGTTCTTTGAGCGCCCGCTGCTGACCTTTTTCGGCGCGGATGAGACGCTGCTCGCTCTGGCGCAGCGCTATATGCGTCCCATCCGCGTCGTATTCCCACTCTTTCTCTTCAACCAGATGCTCTCCGCCTTTCTGCGCAACGATGGCGATCCGGGGCTTGCCACGGTCAGCGTACTCTCCGGCGGTCTTTTCAATGTCTTCGGGGACTATTTCTTTGTATTTCCCTGTAATATGGGCATTTACGGCGCGGGGCTTGCCACCGCGCTCGGCTCAACCGTTTCCTTTCTTGTCATGCTGGCCCACTTTGTCAGCCGGAAGAACACGCTCCGCCTTGTCCGGCCCGCGCGCCTCGCGCGCAAGCTGCGCGAAATATTCGTCACGGGCTTCTCCACCTTCTTTATCGACGTGGCAATGGGTATCCTGACCATCCTCTTCAACCGCCAGATCATGCGCTATCTCAGTGCAAACGCGCTGGCCGTCTACGGTCCCATCATACAGGTCAGCACCTTTGTCCAGTGCTGCGCCTACAGCGTCGGGCAGGCCGCTCAGCCGATCCTCTCGACCGGATTCGGCGCGGGCCATGCCGACCGGATCCGCGAAACACTGCGGCTCGCACTGTGGACAACAGCCTTCTTCGGCGTGTTCTGGACGGCACTGAGCATGGCGTGTCCAAACCTGTATGTCAGAATCTTCATGCACCCAACCGCGGAGATCCTCGAGATGGCCCCCGCCATCATCCGCGCCTACGCCCTCTCCTTTCTGCTGCTGCCGTTCAACATTTTCTCGACCTATTATTTCCAGGCCATTCTCCAGCCCCGCGCCGCGTTTATCGTCTCTGTCGCCCGCGGACTCGTCATCAGCGGGACGCTGATCCTGCTGCTGCCCGTGCTGGCAGGTCCCTCCTCACTGTGGTTCGCCATGCCGGTCACGGAGCTGCTGGTCACGCTCTACGCCGCATCCGCGATTCGGCGCTATACCGCCGTTCTGCCGGAGAAACACTGAACCGGCTGTTTTCTCTCCCCATGCTTTGCAAAAAAGCCCGGAGGGCCGGTATAGCCGGCCCTTCGGGCTTTTTCTTTGTCTATGCAGCGCAGTGAACGGTCAGCCGCCGGTCTCCTTCACGCTCTCAGCCAGACGGAGAAGCTCTTCCCGACCGCCGAGGGCACTGATTGAAAAGTGCAGGTTTGCCTGTGGATCGATCCACTCGATCATACTCCAGTTCTCTGCATCCTCGGGCAGATAGAGCTTGCCCTCCAATCCGTTAACCGTGACCTCCTCCACCGTGTCGCCCTCATCGAGTGTGATGAACGAGGCTGCACCGTCCTGCATGTACAGATAGTCAAAGAGGATCACGTCCCCCTCCGGGTCCGCCTCATTCCGGTAATAGAGGCTCACCATCGTCTCCCAGCGGACGCTCTCTTCCGCATCCTCGATATATCCCTTCGGCAGACCAGTGAGCTCGTAAACCGGAAGCTCCCCCTCCAGCCCGTCGCCCATATAGCGGTAGGTGAGCGTGTCGCCCCGCCAGAATTCGATCCAGTGGTTGACCTCCGCACGCACCGTGGGACTTACGAGCGTCAGCCCGCCGAGGGCAAGCGTGCATACCAGAAGCACGGCCGCCGCACGGCAGGCAAGCCGCTTCCACACCGGCCGCGCACGGCGGCGTGCCCAGCGCTTCGGATCCCGCAGCATATCGTCCATGCTACGGCGGAAGCGCTCAGAGGGCTCCCATACATTCTCCGGTTCCGTGCCGTCCGTTCCGTTCGCCGTCTCAAGAGAATCGAGCAGAAGCCCACGGAGCATCCGATCCAGTTCCTGATCCGTCATCCCAGAATCCCCTCCTTTTCCGCAAGTGTGCGCAGCAGCGCCCGTCCGCGGCTCACCCGCGTGCTGACCGCCGTGACCGTCAGCCCCAGATGCTGTGCGATCTCCCCATCGGAGTATCCATAAAGCAGCTTCATCTCCAGCGCCGCGCGGTAGGTTTCCGGCAGCGAGGCAAACAGCTCCACAAGCGCGTGGTAGGACGCGGCCTCGCCCGCATTGTCCGCAAAGCCGTCCCACTCCTCCAGCGCCACAACCTTTCTCCGCCGGCGCAGAAGCATCAGCGCTTCGTTCTTCACTATGGAAATGCACCAGGCGGGCAGCTTCTCACAGGGAATGTCGGAAATTTTATCATAATGGCGGATAATCTGCATAAAAGCGTTCTGCACGGCGTCCTCCGCCTCATGCCGGTCACCCAGATAGTGCAGCGCGGCGCGCTCCATGCGCTCGTGCATCTGCTCGTAAAGCACGCGGAATCGTTCACGCTCCGCGTCGCACTCCAGTGCCGACAGATACATGGCAAGCATTGTCCCTCTCTCCTTCTGCGGTGCGAATCTACGGTATCATTGTACTATAGCCGCGCCGAAATGGACAGAGGTCAAAAAAGATTTTTTATTTCATGCAGCACAGGGAGCCGCTCTCCCCCGGAGCGGCTCCCTGTGCTGCGTATGTTCTTCGGTCACTGGAACCGGTAGCCCTGCATCGTCAGCGTGCTGAGATAGGCAAGGAATACCTCATGCTGCTCAAAGCACATGGGATCACTGTTGTCCACCGCGTGAAATGAGGCAATCTTCTCCGCCTTGTCCACCCAAACCGAATAATCGTTCATGTTCCTTCCTCCTGTTGATCTTTCAGCTCCTGCGCCGCAGATTTGAAGCGCGTCATGGTTTGATAAAGGTATACCAGTGAAACGATGTTGCAGACCGCCATGCCGATCGTGGCCGCCGCCATCAAAAGCAGCAGAAATGTCGTCCACCCGTTCAGAAACAGGAACGGGTCGCCCGCACACAGCACGAGCATCACGCTGGTCACAAGCAGAGCCGACGACATGCCGACCAGCCAGCCGCGCAGCCCGCGCCATTTGCCCGCAAGCCCTTCGTCCGCATAGCGCGAAACGCTGCTGTAGGCCGTTGTCTCGATGCAGGTCACTGCAACGGCGAGACCCATCACCGCTGCCAGCAGCCCTCCGCTGAGGGCCAGCGCGTGCTTTGACTGCGAAAGGGCATGTGCGGCGGCGACCGGATCAAGCGTCCCCAGCACCGCCAGAGCGGCGAGTGTCACGGCAAGCGTGACGGTGTGAATGACCGCAAGCGTGCGGAAGCCGCGCTCCGCCTTCCGCAGCCGCCAGAATACGCAGATCTGCACCAAGGTGCACGCGTAGGACGCGGCGTCAAGCACCTGCCCTGCCGCCGGTATTTTCTCCGGCAGCTTGAATGTGCTGTTCAGGCCGCTGCGAACCATATTGATCACCATGACCCAGAAGAGCACCGGCAGCCATCGGGCCAGCAGCTCCGCATGCTCGTCCAGCCATGCCCGGCGCACCGCGTCTGCCGGCACACAGTCCTGTACATTCTCTGCCGTTTCGGCGGCGGGCGGCACAAGCGAGGTCTCCGCCGTGCTCTCTGCTTCGTTTCTGATCCCGTCTGTCATATCGATTCTCCTTTTCTGTCGATTCAGCCCTTCGGCCTGTCTTCAGCCTATCGAAATTCCGTTTTCTTGTCCAGCAAGCGGAGCTTGCATTTTCACTTTTCGCCGCAACTTTCATGTTACACTTCTTCGCTTTTCCACGCCAGCGCGGCTCTCTAACATGCTAAATGCGCGAGGTGCGTCGTTTCTTGCAGAAATTTGAAAAATTTTTTGTCTTTTTATCTCCTCCCCGCACGTCCCGCCCCGCCGAATTTTTTGCGCAGGGTCTTGACAAATTAAAGAGCCTTAACTATAATGCATAACGTCGTTATGAAACAGTGTTATGAAATGAGGTTTTTATGGCAAAACAGATCGAAGGCGTCTCCGAGCGCATCCTGCGCTGCGCGAAGGCGGAATTTCTGGACAAGGGCTACACGGACGCCTCTCTGCGGAACATTGCCGCGGCGGCGGAGACCAGCACAAACTCGATCTATGTCCGCTTCAAGGACAAGGAAGGGCTGTTTTCCGCCATCGTGGAGCCGGCTTTGAGCGTCATGCTCGAGCGGTTTTTGAAAATACAGGAGGACTTCTGCCGCATGGATGGCGCCGCGCAGTCCAAGCACATGGCGGAGTATGCCGACGGCGGCACGCTGGAGCTGGTAAACTATATGTATGACCATCTTGACGAGTTCCGCCTGCTGCTCGACGCCTCTTACGGCACGCGCTTCCACAACTTCGTGGATGAGCTGGTGCGCATCGAGGTGGAGTATACCTACCGGTATATGGAAGCAACAGGCTTTCCCGCTCATCTGAGCGACACGGTGACGGAGAAGCTGCTGCACATCGTCACCACCTCCCGCTTTGAGAGCATTTTCGAGGTCATCCGCCACGGCATGAGCCGCGAGGAGGCGGCAAAATACATCGACCTTCTCAGCCATTATCACCGCACCGCCTTTTTCGCCGTTTTCGGTCCGCAGGAGAGCGGAAATTAAGTCCGGCAGGCCTCCGATCCCGGCGGCTTTCCTTATAGATTAAAGTTAGATGCATCTAACCAAAAGGAGGAATTTTCATGGAAAAGCAAAGCCCTGTCGGGCGCATCTGGGCGCTGGGGCAAAGCGAACACAGCCGTCTTCTAACCGCCGTTGTCCTCGCCGTGCTGGGCACAGTCTGCGGCATGCTGCCGTATTTCGCAGCGGCAAGAATCATTGTCCTGCTGCTTGCGGGTGAGACGGCGCTGCGTGCCTATGTGCCATGGCTTCTCGCCGCGCTTGGCGGCTACCTTGCGCGCACGGCGCTGTATAACGGTGCGCTGTCCATCTCGCACAAGGCAACATTCAATATTCTCAAGACGATCCGCCAGCTGCTGCTCGCCAAGCTGCCCCGCCTTCCACTCGGCACGGTGGCGGACATGTCCAGCGGTCAGCTCAAGCAGACCATCGTCGATCAGGTCGAGGGCATGGAGACAACGCTGGCACACCTCTTCCCGGAGATGACTGCCAACATCGCGGCTCCCGTGCTCACGCTTCTCTATCTCTTCGCGCTCGACTGGCGGCTCGCGCTGCTCTCACTGGTGGTGTTCCCGATTGCCTTCGTCTTTATGATGACGGTCATGGGCGGCTACGCCAGGGACTACGCCGGTGCCGTGCAGGCCACGAATGAAATGAGTAGCGCCATGATCGAGTACATCAACGGCATCGAGGTCATCAAGGCATTCAATCAGGGCAAAAAGTCCTATGCCCGCCTGACGGACAGGGTGCGCGCCAACGCGCAGTATTATTTTGACTGGATGCGCCGCAGCCAGCTCGGCATGTCCATGGCCTACGCTTTCTTCCCCGCACAGATGCTCACAGTGCTGCCCTTCGGCTGGCTCTTCTATCTCCACGGCACGCTCACCGCCGAGACCTTCATCACGGTCATCATTCTCTCGCTCGGCATGTCCGCACCCATTGTGGCGGCGTTCAACTTTGTTGATACGCTCGCGCAGGTCGGCACCACTGTTGAGCAGGTCGACGCGGTCCTCAAGGCGGAGGAGCAGCAGCACGCGGACACGCCCGTCACCTTCTCCGACCACAGCATCGAAATGAAAAACGTATCCTTTGGCTACCACGGCGACAAGGAGATCCTGCATCAGGTCAGCCTGTCCATTCCGCAAAACGGCATGACCGCGCTCGTCGGCCCCTCGGGCAGCGGCAAATCGACGCTTGCCAAGCTGGCGGCGGGCTTCTGGGATGTGAAAAGCGGGACGATCACCATGGGCGGCCACGACCTCAAGGACATCCCGCTTTCCCAGCTCTACGATCAGGTCGCCTTCGTCTCTCAGGATAATTACCTCTTCGACGACACGGTCCGCAAAAATATCCGCATGGGCCGCCGGGACGCCACGGATGCCGAGGTAGAGGCCGCGGCCCGTGCCGCGGGCTGCGAGAGCTTTATTTCTGGGCTGGAAAAGGGCTATGACACAATTGTAGGCGGAGGCGGTGCGCACCTCTCCGGCGGCGAGCGTCAGCGCATCGCCATCGCCCGCGCCATGCTCAAGGACGCGCCTATCATCGTGCTTGATGAGGCCACAGCCTACATTGATCCGGAAAATGAGGCGGTCATTCAGCGCGCGGTCGCCCGGCTGGTGAAGGACAAGACGGTCATCGTCATTGCGCACCGTCTCTCGACGATCACCGGCGCGGACAACATCGCCGTCGTCAACGGCGGGCGGATCGAAGCGCAGGGCAGGCACGGGGAGCTGCTCGAAAGCAGTCCCCTGTATCGTGAAATGTGGCAGGCGCACATCGGCGCAAAGGAGGGCGAGGAAGCATGATCGAGACCTTCAAGAAAATCTGGCAGTTTGCCGGGAACGAGAGAAAAAATATCAACCGCTCCGTCTATATCAGCTTTATCAGCGCAGTTTTGCAGATGTTTCAGGTCGGCGCGATCTATCTGGTCGTGCGGGCCCTGACAGAGAGTGCGCACAGCGGACGGACCGCGTGGCTGGCGCTCGGCTTTGAGCTTGTCAGCATCTTTGGCAGCGCAGTCACCTCCAGCTATTCCAAGCTCTATCAGACCCACGCGGGTTACTTCATGGCCGCCGACCGCCGCATTGCCATCGCCGACCGCATGAAGAGCGTGCCCATGGGCTTCTTCAATGAAAACAGCCTCGGCCAGATCTCCGGTGTGTGCACCACCGTGGTCGGCACCATTGAAACCATGGTGCCGATGGTGCTGGTGAACATTCTCAGCGGCCTGATCACGACTGCAGTATTTACCGTGATGATTCTTGTGTTCAACTGGCACATCGGCCTGATTGCTGTCGGCGGCATCGCCGTATACCTCCTCATCGTCTCGGCCATGGAGAAAAAGTCCGCCGCCGTCGCAGACGACACACAGCGCGCACAGACTGCCCTCATCGAGGCTGTGCTGGAAACGGTGCAGGGCATGGGCGTCATCAAATCCTTCAACCTCATCGGCAGGGGCGACAAAAAGCTTCAGGATGCACTGGAATACAGCCGCAGGAGCAATCTCGGCGTTGAGCGCATTATGACGCCCTACACCGCCGCGCAGGAGGCCGTACTCCAGATCGCCGGCGCCGCCATGATGCTCGCGGCCGTCGTGCTCTATACGTCCGGCGGCATGACGCTTGCCGATGCCTTGATGACGCTGATCGTCTCATTCCTGGTCTTCACGCAGATCAAGCTCTTCGGCATGGGCGTTTCCATGCTGCGTCTGGCAGGCGCCGCCATCGACCGCACGGTGAAAACGGAGCAGATGCCGCAGATGGATGAAAACGGCCGCGCCGTCTCCCCGGAAAAGCACGATATTGTGTTTGACCATGTGAGCTTCTCGTATGAGAAAAAGGAGATCCTCCACGATATCAGTGTGACGCTTCCCGACCGCAGCACCACTGCCATCGTCGGTCCCTCCGGCAGCGGCAAGACAACACTGTGCAGCCTGATCGCCCGCTTCTGGGACGCGGACAGCGGCAGCGTGCGCATCGGCGGCACGGATGTGCGGGATTATACGCTCGAATCGCTCATGAATCAGATCAGCATGGTGTTCCAGAATGTGTACCTCTTTGCCGACACGATCGAAAACAACATCAAATTCGGCTGTCCGGACGCCACACACGAGCAAGTCGTGGAGGCAGCCCGCAGGGCCTGCTGCGACGACTTCATTGAAGCGCTCCCCGACGGCTATGATACGCTCATCGGCGAGGGCGGCGCGTCTCTCTCCGGCGGTGAAAAGCAACGCCTTTCCATCGCCCGCGCCATGCTCAAGGACGCGCCCATCATCATTCTTGACGAGGCGACTGCAAACGTCGATCCCGAAAACGAGGACCGCCTGCAAAAGGCCATTGAATCCCTGACGCGCAACAAGACCATTGTCATGATCGCGCACCGTCTTAAAACCGTCCGCAGTGCCGACCAGATCCTCGTGCTCGACGGCGGCAGGATCGTGCAGCGGGGCCGCCACGAAGAGCTGATCTCCCAGCCCGGCATTTACGCCGACTTTGTCG
>CAKTOJ010000054.1 GCA_934589665.1 uncultured Oscillospiraceae bacterium
GCTTTGAATGTCGGAGCGCAGGATGACCGTGCCGCGGGTGGTGAGGTCGCCCTTGAAGCCGCCGGCGATCTCAATGTCGCCCTCGGAACGCAGTGTGCCCTCAAAGGACGTGCCGGGAGCGAGAAAGCTTGCGGCCGGCTTCGGACGCGCGATCGCGGGAAGAGGAGGCTTCTTTTTGGCGCTCTGCGCGTCGGGAACGGCTTCCGGCGCGTGCGCGGCGGGCGCGTCATCGTTGACGGGGGTGACGCTGAAGATCTCTTTCATGGTGTTCTTGAAGTTTTCCATTTTCTCCTTCTCCTTTTCCTTTTCGATTGAGCGGCAACACACATCAGGACGTATGGCCGGGATCGCCATAGCAGGTCTCATCCCGGAAGCCGAGCAGCATGCCTGGCAGATAGAGCCACGGCTTATGCAGCGTTTCGTTGTACAGATCCACGGCTTGATGATAGATGCTCTCGCTGCGTGAGAGCACATCGGCGAGCTCGGGATCATAGCGCACGCCAGCTGCCTTTTTGTGGCAGGCGGCAAGCTGCGTCCTTGCGCTCTTGACCATGCTCCTGCGGCCGAGCAGAACGCGCCGCGCCTCCCAGAACCAGAGCAGAATGAAGGCGGCGGAGCTGATGAGAGCAAGCGGCCATGCGATCAGCGACGACATGGCGTTTCAACTCCTTTCATCGGCGGATCGGCTTTACTATCTGGAAAAGCATACCAGTTTTTTCTCCAAAAAGGACACTGCCGGCCTGAAATGTATGCTTTTGCGGCCTGAAATGCACAAAAATGAAAAGTGCGGCTGGAAAACGGATGGGTTTTATGATAATATAAAAAGCAGAATACAGACGAACGGCGTCGAAAGGGGGCGGCAGAGTGTATATTGCGGTGTGCGACGATCAGGCCTCGGAGCTGGAGCTGATAACGAGGCTGTTGCAAACATGGCAGGAGGAACGGCGCACGCCGGTGCGCTGCCACACCTTCCGCAGCGCAGGCGAGCTGCTTGACGCGGCGCGGCGCGAGCGCTTCACGCTCTACCTGCTCGACGTGATGATGCCGGGCGTGGACGGTATGGAGGCCGCGCGGGAGATCCGCAGCTTCGACGCGGCGGCCGACATCGTGTTTCTGACCTCTTCGCCCGGCTTTGCCTATGAAAGCTACGGCGTGCGGGCGCTGGAATACCTGCTCAAGCCCATCAGTGCCAGACTGCTCTTTCCTGTGCTTGACCAGCTTGCGCTGCGCGAGCAGAAGCCGCAGGATGGGCTGACGATCAAGTCGGGCACGCTGCTCGTGCGCGTGCCGTTTTCGCAGCTGGCCTACGTTGAGGTCAACGGGAAGCATCTCTACTTTAATCTCGCTGACGGTCAGGTGCGCGAGGCGGCCGGTTCGCTCCGCGAGTATGAGGACGAGCTGCTTGCGCGGCCGGAGTTTGTGCGCATCCACCGCTCCTACATCGTCAACATGATGCAGATCTCGGAGCTTTCCAATGCCGGCGTGCATACGTTTTCCGGAAAAGAGCTGCCGGTATCGCGGCTGCTGTATCCGCAGCTGCAAAGGGAATACATGAAGCTTTTGTTTACGAGAGAGGGATGAGGGTATGACTGCACTGGCGGCGCTCGGCATTTTCAATTACGGCCTTGTGCTGATCTACGGCCTGTTTTTAAGTGTTTTTATCTCCGGCGGCTGGGAGACCCGCCGCCAGAGGGCGATGGTTTTTGCCGCATGCCCCATCTTCCTGCTCATCCAAAGCTTTTTCTGGTTGACATACAGTGTTGACACGGCAAAGCAGCTTTATCCGCTGATCGTGCATCTGCCGCTGGTGCTGATCCTGATTTTCGTGCTCAAAAAGCGCGTCGGCGTGGCGGTCGTCAGCGTGTGTACGGCGTATTTGTGCTGCCAGCTCCCGCGCTGGGTGAATCTGGTGGTCACGGCGGTGACGCGCTCTCCTCTGGCCGGAGAAATCAGCTATACACTCGTCATTGTTCCGATCTTCATTCTTCTCTGCCGCCTGTTCGCGCGCCCGGCGTATGCGGCGATGACGGCGTCGCCCAATTCCATGCTGCTCTTCGGCAGTCTGCCGGTGGCGTACTATTTCTTTGATTACGCCACGGTGATCTATTCCGATGCACTCTATCGCAGCGACGGCGCGATCAATGAGTTTCTGCCGACTGTGCTCATCACGTTTTATGTGATGTTCCTGACGGCATACCATGTTCAGAGCACCAGACGCGCGGAGACGGAAATGCAGAATTCCATGCTGGAGGCCGGACTCAAGCAGTCGCAGACCGAAATGGACGCGCTGCGCCGCTCGGAGGTGCAGACGGCGGTTTATCAGCACGACATGCGCCATCATCTGAACATGATCGATGGCCTTCTGGCGGCGGGACGGCCGCAGCAGGCGGAGGAATACATTAAAAAGGTGCAGGCTGATATCGAGACGGTCACGCCCCGGCGCTTCTGTGAGAACGAGATGGTGAATCTGCTCTGTTCGTCCTTTGCGGGCAAAGCCGAGCGCATGGGTGTGCGCCTGACGGTGGAGGCGGTGCTTCCGCAGGTGCTCTCCATCCCGGATACGGAGCTGTGCTCCGTGATCTCCAACGGGCTGGAAAATGCGCTGCGTGCGGTCACATCACTGCCGGAGGGGGAACGCTGGGTGTCGCTCTACTGCGGCGTGCGGCTGGGAAAGCTGCTCCTCGAGATCCGTAACCCCTGCGGAGAGCGGGTCGTCATGCGCGGCGGAATCCCTGTTTCACAGCGTGAGGGACACGGATACGGCTGCCGTAGCATCCAGACGATCGCACAGCGGCGCGGGGGACTGTGTGCGTTCCGAATGGAGGAGGATGTGTTTCTCCTTCAGTTCATGCTGCCGGTCAGAGAAGAGCCTGCCTGATAATGTCTGCGTTCTGCAGACATTATGATCTGAATAAAGAGAGGCCCGCTGCCTGGCAGCGGGCCTCTCTCTTTATTTTGTTAACGCCGCAGACGCTCCCTCGCCTGCCGGGACAAAAAGAGCGGAATATCCCTTTATTCAATCCACGCGCTCATGTCCCGCCGCGCGGCGGCGCAGAGAGCGCGCGCCGCGTCCATCGTGTCCGCGTGCGCGGCGTAGTAGAGCTTGAGCTTCGGCTCCGTGCCGCTGGGGCGCACGATGACCTTGACATGCTCCGTGCGGAACTCAAGCACGTCACTCTTCGGCAGCGCCCCGATGCCGCCGAGATAGTCGCGTACCTGTGTGACTGCCTCACCTGCAAGCGTTTCCGGTGCGCCGGCGCGGAGTGCCGCCATGATGCGCGCCATGCGCTCCATGCCGTCCTCTCCGGGGAGAGAGACACTTTGCAGCTCGTTGCGATAGCAGCCAAAGCGCGCGTACAGCGCATCCATCGCCTGTGCGAGCGTCAGCCCCTGTGCGCGGTACCATGCGGCCATTTCACAGCAGAGCATGGAAGCGTTCACTGCGTCCTTGTCGCGCACATGCGCTCCGGAGAGGTAGCCGCAGCTTTCCTCAAAGCCGAAGAGAAAACGCTCCGCCTCGCCCGCGCGCTCGAGCGCACCGATCTGCTCGCCGATGAACTTGAAGCCCGTGAGCGTGCGGCGCAGTTCGACGCCGTAGTGTGCGGCGACCGCGTCCGCCATGTCGGTCGAGACGATGGTTGTGACCGCCACGGGCCGCGCGGGCATCGTGCCGCTTTCTCTCCTTCGGCGGCAGAGATAGTCGAGCAGCAGCACGCCAACCTCGTTGCCGGTGAGCAGGCGGAAGCCGTCCCCCTTCGGTACGGCTGTGCCCATGCGGTCGCAGTCGGGATCGGTGGCAAGCAGCAGATCGGCATGCGTCTCACGCGCAAGCGTGAGTCCGCGCTCGAGCGCCGCCGGCTCCTCGGGGTTCGGATAGGGACAGGTTGGGAAATGTCCGTCGGGCCATTCCTGCTCAGGCACGACGGTCACATGTGTGACGCCGGTGCGGCGCAGGAGCTTCGTTACGCACTCGCGCCCCGTGCCGTTGAGCGGCGTGTAGACCACGCGCAGCGCGGGCTTGCCGCCGTCCCACATGCTCAGGCGCTCCACCGCGTCGAGGTAGGCCTCCAGACAGTCCTCGCCGATCATGCGGATATCCCCGCGCGCAAGCGCAGCGGCGAAGCTTTCAAGTCCGGCACCGTCGAAATAGTCCGTCCGGTCGATCTGCGCCGACACGGTCCTTGCGGCCTCCAGCGTGATCTGACAGCCGTCGGGGCCGTAGACCTTATAGCCGTTGTAGACAGCGGGGTTGTGGCTTGCCGTGATGCACACGCCTGCGCCGCAGTGATAATACCGCACCGCCCAGCTTAGCGCGGGCGTCGGTTCAAGGCGCGGATAAAGGTACGTGGTCACGCCGCAGGAGGCAAGTGTGCGCGCAGTCTCGCGCGCAAAGCGCGCCGAGCCGAGACGGCTGTCGTAAGCGATGGCACAGCGCATGGGCAGTCCGGCGGCCTTGAGATAGGCGGCGAGCCCCCGCGTCGCGCGGCGGATCACATAGACATTCATGCGGTTCGTGCCTGCGCCGAGCATGCCGCGCAGCCCGCCCGTGCCAAATTCCAGATCGCGGTAAAAGCGATCCTCGATCTCACCGGCGTCCTTCGCCTCGTCCAGCGGAGCCAGCTCCGCGTGCAGAGCTGGCTCCGCCGCGTGCGAGAGCCAGAGACGATAGCGCTCCAAAGCAGTCATAGCCGTTTCCTCCCGGTCAAAAAAGTCCTTTCCTATTAAAGCACGCCCGGCTGCCCTGCGCAAGTATGGATTGCAAGAAGGCTGGGTTTCTGTTAGAATAAAGAAAAATTCTGACAAAGGGAGGGACGTTCTGTGCGCCGTGTTCTGCCGTTGCTGCTCACTGTGGTGCTGCTTGCTGGCTGCGCTCATCCCGGCGCGCAGGACACGTCGTCCTTTGCGCCCGCCGAGGGCGAGCGCCTGACCGTTTTTACCTCGCATAAGCTGAAGATCTACGAGCCGGTCATTGCCGAGTTTGAGCAGCGCACCGGTATCTGGGTCGAGCTTGTCACCGGCGGCACCGGCACGCTGCTCGACCGCATCGCGGCGGGAGAGAGCGGCTGCGACCTGATGTTCGGCGGCGGCGCGGACAGCCTGGGAGCCTATGCGGACTGCTTCGCACCCTATGAGAGCGTAAACGCTGCGGCTATCGCACCGGAATACGATCTTGGAGGCGGTGCGTGGACGCCGTTTTCCGCCCTGCCGATCGTCCTGATCTATAATACAAAGCTCGTGCGGCAGAACCTGCCGCTGGGTTGGGCCAGCCTGCTCGATGCGGGCTGGCGCGGGCGCATTGCGTTTGCCGACCCAACGGTTTCCGGATCGAGCTATACGGCGCTGAGTACGCTTCTTCAGGCGCTCGGCGGCGACACGCAGGAGACGCTTGCCGCCTTTGTGCGCAATTTGGACGGGCAGGTTATTTCCGACTCCGGCGGCGTGGTTGAGGCCGTGGCGAGCGGTCGGTGCTATATCGGCGTGACGCTGGAGGAAAACGCCCGCAAGGCGGTCGCCGATGGGCTGGATGTGGCAATCGTCTACCCTGTCGAGGGGACAAGCATCCTGCCGGACGGCGCGGCGGTCATCAGGGGCTGTGCGCATGAGGAAAACGCCCGCGCGTTCATCGATTTCCTGCTCGAGCCCGAGGTCCAGCGGCTTTTGACGGATTCCCTGAGCCGCCGCAGCGTGCGCGGGGACATTGCGGACAGGACGGCTGCGGCGGGCACGGCGCTCGATTATGACCTTACATGGGCGAACGATGCGCGCCGGAGTGTTCTGGAGAGCTGGAGCGCGCTGTGCGGGGAGGCGGTACGGTGAAGCGCTGGATCGAGCGGTCGTTCCGCAGCCGCATTTTCCTCACCGTCCTGCTGGCCGCGCTTGTGCCGCTGCTGCTGTGCGACCTGCTGATGACGCGGGTGATGATTGTGCGCAGCGAGCGGCTTCAGGCCGCGGAGGCGCGGGAGGAGATGAGCGTGCTGACTGCGCGGCTCGACGAGCTGCTCTCCGGCTGCACGGATGCGGCGGAGGCGCTGGCCGGAAGCACGGCCACGCGCAGCGCGCTGCGCCGCGGGGGAGAGGATTCCCGTACGCTCTACCAGATCCTCTCGCGGGATACGGTCGCGGTGCGCGAGTATGCAGATTTTGATATCTGTGATGCCGAGGGCAGATGCCTTTATACGACGTCGGCCATCCTGCCGGCGGACCGGAATACCGGCTGGGGTGCGCTGTATGCCGCGCGGCATACGCGCGGTGCGGCCCTGCGGACGGAGGATGACGGCCTTGCCGGCGCGTGCGCGGTGACGACGCATGAGGGCGGCGTGCTGGGCTACGTGGTCTTTCGCGTGACGGATGAATATTTCAGCGCGTTTTTCGCGCCGCTCCTGCGCGGGGCGGACGATCTGCTGCTCGTCGACCGGACGTGGCGGATGATTTACTCCACGCAGCCTACGCGCGGCGAGGCTACGCGTGAGGCTCTGCGCGGGCAGCTGCTCTCCGGCGCGGCGCTGACCGGCCGGGAAGAGGACTGCGGCTACTATGTCTGCCGCAGCGGCAGCGCGGACATATCGCTGATTTTGCAGCAGCCGCACACCTTTACGGCACAGGCCGTCCGCTCGATCTACTTTGTTGCGGCGGTGATGGGGATTTTGTGCCTGCTGCTGTGCCTTGTGTGCGCGTGGCGGCTGAGCCGCCGGCTGTTCGAGCCAGTCGACGAGCTTGACAGCGCCATGCGCCGGGTGGAGAACGGCGATTACAGCGTGCGCATCCACAGCACGCGGCAGGACGAGATGGGGCGCCTTGCGGCAAGCTTTGACCGCATGACAGATGAATATCAGGATAATCTCACGCGCAGCGTGCAGCGCGAGCGCGAGCTCAACGAGACAAGGCTGCGGATGTTCCAGTCGCAGCTCAACCCGCACTTCCTCTACAATACGCTCGACTGCATGAAATGGCTTGGCGTGGCCAGCCATGCGCCGCAGGTGGCGGCGCTCGCCACCGACCTTGCCGCGTTGCTGCGCGCGGGGATTTCCGGCAGCGAGTACATCACGCTGGAGGATGAGCTGGAGCTGGTGCGGCAGTATCTGAACATTCAGGAGATCCGGTTCGAGGACCGGTTCGTGTGCGAGATCGACGTGGACGAGCGGGTCCAGCACTGCATCGTGCCAAAAATGGTGCTCCAGCCGCTGGTGGAAAATGCCATCATCCACGGCGTAGCCGATCTGGAGGAGGGCTACATCAAGCTATGGGCGGAGGAGGACGCGGAGGGATACCTGCTCATATGCGTCAGCGACAACGGCAGGGGGATCCCGGCGGATGTCCTCGAACGCCTGAACCGCCATGAGGCGATCCCCGGCGGACATCTGGGACTGACAAATGTTGACCGCATCGTGCGCCTGAGCTATGGCGCGGCGTGCGGCGTGTACGCCGAAACACCGCCGGGCGGCGGCAGCTGCGTGAAGCTGCGCCTTCCGATGCAGAAAGGAGAGAAGCATGCTCAAGGTACTGATTGTTGATGATGAAGCCGTCGTGCGCCGCGGCATCGTACTCGGCGTGGACTGGGGCGCGCTCGGCTGCGCCGTGGTCGGCGAGGCGGCCAACGGCGAGGAGGGGCTTGCTGCGGCCGAACGCTACAGCCCGAATCTTATCATTACCGACGTTCGTATGCCCCGCATGGATGGGATCGAGATGATGAAGGAGCTGCGCGAGCGCGGAAGCAAGGCGCATGTGATTGTCCTGACGGCCTACGATGAGTTCGACTACGCCCGCTCGGCACTGCGCTACGGAGCGTCTGACTATCTTTTAAAGCCCTTTCGGGATCAGGAGCTGATTGCGGCTATCGAGCGCGTGCGCGCGCTCGATGAGGCGCGGTCGGTGCGCACGGCGGCTGACGACCTGCTTGACCTGCCGCGCGGAGACAAAAGCAAATATGTGCTCCAGACGCTTGAGTACATTGCCGGGCATTATGCCGACGCGGACATCAATATCACGACCATTGCCCGATCCATCGGCATCAGCGAGGGACACCTGAGCCATGTGTTCAAAAAGGAGACCAGCTATACCGCTCTCGGCTATCTCACGCAGTACCGCATCCACATGGCGCGCAAGCTGCTCTCCGATTGCCGCTATAAGGTCTATGAGGTCGCGGGCATGGTCGGCTACCGCGACGTGGCCTATTTCGGCGCGACATTTAAGAAGCTCACGGGGCTCTCACCCTCGGAATACCAGAATCGATGCATGTGAACGAAATAGACAAAGACTGAATTATAAATGTGGATATTATGTAGAGACTTTCTACAGCGCTTCGCAGGATTTTCTGGATAATCGCAGACTTGTCTTGTTCCGAACACAAGGGGCAGACTGGTATAATAACAATGCGGACGCTTTTGCGCCGCAACTTTAGAAAAGGAGAACTACGATGAAAAGAAAACTCTTTGCGCTCCTGCTGGCTGCCGCCATGGTTCTGAGCCTGGCTGCCTGCGGTCAGAAGGACACTCCCGAGACGCCTGATGCACCCGACGGTCAGGAAGAGACCAAGGATTACTCTGGCTACACCATCCGCATTTACTCCAACTCCAACTCCACCGAGCGTACCACCTGGCTCATTCAGGAGGCCAAGGACGCCGGCTTCACCATCTCGATCGACGATAATTCCGTCATCTCCGGTGATACCGCTGCCATCCAGGCTGCCAATGAGAATAAGGACGGCGACATTCTCTTCGGCCTCAACGAGACCCGCTGGAGCCAGGTTGTCGACGGCGTGTACGAAAACCTCAAGCTGGTCGACTGGACCCCGTCCTGGGCAGCCGAGGTTGGCGAGTATGCCTATCCCGGCGCGGCCTACGGCCTCGTCATCCAGAACGTGCTGATGCTCTACCGCAACGATGAGTTGGGCACCAACGGCGAAAAGCTCCACTTCCAGCACTGGGCCGACATCGTTGACTGCGGCTACAGCTGGTACCGCCAGAACAAGGTCGGCGGCACCACCAACGCCAACATCAACTCTGCCATGCTCTATGCCTTTGTTGATCCCTCCTCTCCCGCCGGCGGCATCTCCACCGACGGCTGGAAGACCCTGTGGAAGTACTGCGCCGACGGCAAGTACTCCTCCGACGACACCTATAAGTACGGCTTCGATCCCCTGAACAAGGGCGATGTTGCGGTTTCCACCTTCTACTCCTCCTCCCTCTACGGCAAGATCGACGCCGCGGCGGAGGGCTCCGAGCATCCTCTGATCGGCGCGCTTGAGCCGGAAAACTGGGATCTCGTTGAGATCGACGACGGCACCTACTACATCGCCGAGTACATCGGCATCCTCGATAAGGCCGGCCGCAGCGAGGAAGAGACCGAGGCCGTCAAGGCCTTTGCCGAGTGGTTCGGCTCTGCTGAGACGCAGGCTGCCTGGGGCGAGGAGTTCGACTCCTATCCCTGCAACACTGCAGCTGCCGACATCCTCTATCCCGACGGCATTCCCGCCATTTACACCCTCAAGAACTTCGCTCTGACGACCGTTGAGGGCACCGATATGACCTATGCCGCGTATGTTGCCGCACACTCGAGCGAGTGGACCAACATCATGACCAACCTCGGCTTCTACTGGGCCGACGCTTCCGCCGCCGTGGCCGAGCCCGACTGGGCGAACCTTGACTGGGCGACGCTGACGCAGGCTGCCGCGTAAGCGGCGAGCGCTTTGTGCTCCGCCAAAAGGCTCGGCGGACATAAGCTGTGTTGTGTATCAGGCGAGCCGGAAGAGACTCCCGGCTCGCCTGATTTTTATACCCGCGCTTTATTCCAATAAAAAGAGGAGAAACACTATGATCCGGCTCAATGATATCGTTGTCAGGTTCGGCGATTTTACCGCCCTGCATGGCATCAACGTCCATGTAAAAGAAGGAGAATTCTTCACCTTTCTCGGCCCCTCGGGCTGCGGAAAAACGACAACGCTGCGTACCATCACGGGCTTTATCGAGCCGGTTCAGGGCTCTGTCGTGGTCAAGGACCGCGATATCACGCATGTTCCCATTGAGGACCGCAACATCGGCATCGTCTTTCAGAGCTACGCGCTCTTCCCGACGATGACCGTCTATGACAACATCGCCTTTGGTCTCAAGGTCAAGAAGACGAAGAAGGACGAGATCGACCGCAGGGTGCGCGAGATCGCGCGCAAGGTCGACCTTTCCGACGAGCAGCTTAAAAAGGCTGTCTCCCAGCTCTCCGGCGGCCAGCAGCAGCGCGTGGCCATTGCCCGCGCCCTTGTTACAGGTCCGGCTATCATCTGCATGGATGAGCCGCTCTCCAACCTCGACGCCAAGCTGCGCGTGCAGCTGCGCAACGAGCTGAAAAAGATGCAGAAGGATTTTGGCATCACCACCATCTACGTTACCCACGATCAGGAGGAGGCGCTCACGCTCTCCGACCGCATCGCGGTGTTCAACAAGGGCTGTATCGAGCAGATCGGTACGCCCAACGAGGTCTATAACCACTCGCAAACGGAATTTGTCTGCAATTTCATCGGTGATATCAACCGCTTGAATGACGATACAGTCTCCGCCGTCCGCGCCGCCGGTGCGGATGTGGACGCGGACAAGCACAACTACATCCGCCTTGAGCGTCTGCATGTCAACGTCGCGCCCCGCAGCGGCGAGATCGCGCTCGACGGCGTGGTGGAAAGCTGCGAATACTACGGGCTTTACATCAAGTATTACATCCACGTCGGCACGCAGAGCCTCAAGGTCATTGAGAAAAACGACGGCGTGAACATTTACGAGCCGGGACAGAATGTCAAGGTCATTCTCAACCCGCGCGACATCATGGCCTACGCGCCCTCCGCGGAGGAGGTGGGCTGATGGGCGGCTCTTTGACGAAACCCCGTTTTGACGCGGCCTTTATCGTGCGCATGATCGGCATTGTGGCCTTCGCGTATTTCTTCTTCGGCTTCATGCTCATGCCGTGCCTGAACACGCTCACGAGCATTTTCAACACCACCAACGCCGCCGGAGAGCGTGATCC
>CAKTOJ010000055.1 GCA_934589665.1 uncultured Oscillospiraceae bacterium
GCCGAGGACGGCATCAAGCCGCAGACCATTGAGTCCATCAACCATGCCAAGGCCGCCGGCATCCCCATCATCGTGGCCATCAACAAGATGGATAAGCCCGACGCAAATCCCGAGCGCATCAAGGAGCAGCTCACCAAGTACGACATCCTTGCTGAGGACTGGGGCGGCGACACCATTGTCTGCCCGATCTCTGCCAAAACCGGCATGGGTGTGGATAACCTGCTGGAGATGGTCGCGCTGACCGCCGAGGTCGCCGAGCTCAAGGCCAACCCCAACCGCGCCGCCTCCGGCGCGGTGATCGAGGCGCGGCTTGACAAGGGCCGCGGCCCCATCGCCACCCTCCTTGTCCAGAACGGTACGCTCCATCAGGGCGATATCATCATTGCCGGCACGGCGGTCGGCCGCGTGCGCATGATGACCAACGACAAGGGCCAGAAGCTCACAAGCGCCGGTCCCTCCGTCCCGGTCGAGATCACCGGCCTCGGCGAGGTGCCGAGCGCAGGTGCGAACTTCAATGCCGTCGCCGACGAGCGCCTTGCGCGTGAGCTGGTCGAGCAGCGCAAGGAAGAGGAAAAGGCCAAGGCCAACGCGCCGGTCTCCAAGGTCTCGCTGGAGGATCTGTTCAGCCAGATCCAGGCAGGCGAAATGAAGAACCTCAATATCATTGTCAAAGCGGACGTTCAGGGCAGCGTCGAGGCCGTCAAGGCCTCGCTGGAGAAGATTTCCAACGACGAGGTGCGCGTGCGCGTCATCCATGGCGCGGTCGGCGCGATCAACGAAAGCGACGTCATGCTCGCCTCCACGTCGAACGCCATCATCGTCGGCTTCAATGTCCGTCCCGACGCGGTTGCGCGTGAGAGCGCAGCCCGCAACCATGTCGATATGCGGATGTACCGCGTTATTTACGACGCCATCAATGAGATCGAGGCGGCCATGAAGGGCATGCTCGCGCCCAAGTTCCGCGAGAATATCATCGGCCACGCCGAGATTCGTCAGACCTACAAAGTCTCCAGCGTCGGCACAGTCGCCGGCTGCTATGTCACCGACGGCAAGATTCAGCGCGCCTGCGAGGTGCGCATCGTGCGCGACGGCATCGTCGTTCACGAGGGTCATCTTGCCTCGCTCCAGCGCTTTAAGGACGCCGTCAAGGAGGTCGCCGCCGGCTACGAGTGCGGCCTGAACTTCGAGAAGTTCAACGACATCAAGGAAGGCGACGTCGTCGAAGCCTACGTGATGGAGCAGATCGAGCAGTAAAGTAAACATCGCCTTTCAGGTGAGGGCGGGCGGTCGCCCGTCCTCACCTTTTCCAAAGGAGGAAATTTTATGGCAAGTAACCGAATCGGGCGCATCAATGAGGAGATCCAGCGCGAACTGAGCTCTCTCTTCCGCACGCTCAAGGACCCGCGCGTGCAGGGCGGCATGGTGACCATCACGCACGTCGACACCACCACCGACCTGCGTTATTGCCGCGTGTTCGTCAGCGTTCTGGACAAAACGCAGGAAAAGGATGTCATCAAGGGCTTAAAGTCCGCCGCGGGCTATCTGCGCCGCGAGCTCGGTGCGTCGATGAGCCTGCGCTACACGCCGGAGCTGCAATTCACCGCGGACGATTCCATCGAGTACGGCGCGCACATTCTTGAGATGCTGCGCGATCCCACAAAGGTCAAGCCCGCAAACCCCGCAAACGAACATATTGTACTGGACGGTGAGGACGAATGACAGTCAAAGAGGTTGCCGCCTATCTGTGCGCGCATGACAATTACCTGATCCTCACCCACCGCCGTCCTGACGGCGACACGCTCGGCTGCGCCGCAGCGCTGTGCGCCATGCTGCGCCAGATGGGCAAAACGGCGGCACTGCTGCCGAATGCCGAGGTCACAAGCCTCTACGCCGATTATGTCGCGCCTTACTGGGCAGCAGAGAATTACCATTACGATACTGTCATCTCCGTCGATCTCGCGGCGCTGGGACTGTTCCCCGACAATGCCGCCGTGTTCAAAGATCGTATCGATCTGGCCATTGACCACCACCCGAGCTATGAGGGCTTCGGGAAGGAAAGCTGCGTGCATCCCGAATGCGCCGCCTGCGGCGAGATCCTCTGCGCGCTGGCGGTCGAGCTTGGGCAGCTCACGCCCGCCGTTGCACTGCCTCTGTACGTCGCGGTCAGCACGGATACTGGCTGCTTTGTCTATTCCAACGTCACGTCGAACACGCATCGGGCTGCTGCGGCGCTGATGGACACAGGTATCAATTACCGCGCGGTAAACAAGCGCCACTTTCGCACCAAGACGAAAAAGCGTCTGGCGCTGGAGGCCGAGCTGCTGCGCACGATGGAATTTTATGACGAGGGTCGTGTGGTCGTCGTCGCACTGCCGCTGCGCCTTGTGGAAAAGCTCCAGCTCACTGAGGCGGACATGGATGACGTTTCCTCGCTCGGCGGCCTGGTAGAGGGCACGGACTGCTCCATCACCATGAAGGAGACAAAGGACGGCGCATGGAAGATCAGCCTGCGCACCGGCGCGCGCGTCAATGCGACAAAGGCCTGTGCAGCCCTCGGCGGCGGCGGCCACCGTGCGGCCTCCGGCTGTGTGATCGAGCACGCAGACTATGAGACGGCGCGTGCAATGATTCTTCATGCCGTCGAACAGGCGGCCGCGGAGGAAAAACCACTATGAGCATTACATTCCGCAAGGCGGAGCGCGCCGACCTTGACGCGGTCTGCCGCATTTATGATAACATCCACACCGCCGAGGAACAGGGGCAGGCTGTGATCGGCTGGAAGCGCGGCATTTATCCCGTGCGCGCAACGGCGGAGGCTGCGCTTGCGCGCGGCGACCTCTTTGTGGAGGATCTGGACGGCACAGTAGTTGGCACGGGCATCCTCAACCAGCTTCAGGTGGATGTATATGCCGGTGCGCCGTGGAGCTATGACGTGCCGGACAGCGAGGTCATGGTTCTGCATACTCTGGTCATCGACCCACAGGCGGGAGTACCCGGTCTCGGCCGCGCATTCGCAGCCTACTATGAGGAATATGCACTGACTCGCGGCTGCCGCTGTCTGCGCATCGACACGAACGAGCACAATGCGCGTGCCCGCGCGTTTTACCGCAGGCTGGGCTACCGTGAGATCGGCATTGTCCCCTGTACGTTCAACGGTCTTGAGGCAGTCCGTCTTGTCCTGTTGGAAAAGACGCTGCCCGACGCTTAGCGCAAAGGAGTGTTTTTCTATGCCGGACGGCATCCTTATCATCGATAAACCCCAAGGCTGGACGAGCATGGACGTATGCGCCAAGCTGCGCGGCATTTTTCATGAAAAACGCATCGGCCACGCCGGTACGCTCGATCCCATGGCGACCGGCGTGCTGCCGGTGTTCATCGGGCGTGCAACCAAGGCTGTTCAGTTCGCCGAAAACGGTCGGAAGGAATATCATGCCGTTTTAAAGCTCGGCACTGTGACAGACACACAGGATACGACCGGCACTGTGCTGGAAACGCATCCGGTCACGGTCGAACTGGATGCACTGCGCACAATACTGCCGCGTTTTACCGGCACGATCTCACAGCTTCCGCCGATGTATTCCGCGCTCAAGGTCAACGGGCAAAAGCTCTATGACCTTGCCCGGCAGGGCAAGACGGTCGAGCGCAAGCCGCGCGAGATCACCATTTATGAGCTTGAGCTGCTCGCCCAAATCGCACCGGGCGAATTTTCGCTGCGCGTCGTCTGTTCCAAGGGAACCTATATCCGCACGCTCTGCCACGATATCGGGCAGGTGCTCGGCTGCGGCGGCTGCACGGCGGCGCTCCGCCGTACGATGACGGCCGGCTTTACGATCAGCGAATCCGTCACGCTGGAGCAGGCACAGGAGCAGGGCGAGGCTCTGCTTCTTCCGCTGGACGAATATTTCCGCGCCTACCCGCGATTTGCCATACAGAACGAAACACAGGAAAAGCGCGCCTACAACGGCAATTCCTTTTTTGCACGAAATATCGCCGACGGTGACTACCGCGTCTATGACCGCGCGGGGAATTTTCTCTCGCTCTCACACGCTGATGGCGGAGAGCTGCGCGCGATCAAAAATTTCTTTTAAGGACACAAAATCATGAGTGAAGCAACTGTTATCGCCCTTGGCTTTTTTGACGGGGTGCATCTCGGACATGGCGCGCTGCTGAAAAAAACCGCCGAACGCGCCCGCGAGCTTGGTACCGCACCTGCGGCGTTCACCTTCGACCGCTCGCCCAAGGAATTTGTCACCGGTGTTCCCGTGCCGCTGCTGACCACGGCACAGGAACGCGCTGAGCTGATGCGCCGCATCTACGGCGTCGGCACGGTATTTGTCGAGCCGTTTGACCGCACGATGATGACAATGCCGTGGGAGGATTTCATCACCGAGCTTCTGGTCAAAAAATATCACGCCGTGCACCTTGTCGCGGGGCATGATTTCCGATTTGGCCACAAAAACGAGGGCAGCCCGGAGCGGCTGCGCGAAAAATGCCGCGCACTCGGTCTCGGCTGCGACATCATCCCCAAGGTTGAGCGCGAGGGTGTAACAGTCAGCTCGACCTATATCCGCTCACTCATCGAATCTGGCGACGTCCGCCGCGCGGCAGAATTTCTGGGGCACCCGCATCTCATGTGCGGCGTTGTACAGCATGGACAGGGCATCGGCGGAAAAAGCCTTTTCCCGACGGCAAACCTCATCCCGGAGCCCCACATCATCGTGCCCAAGCGCGGCGTGTATGCCACACAGGTCCTTCTGCCCGACGGCACGGTATGCGCCGGCGTAACAAATGTCGGCGTCCGCCCGACGGTCAGCACAGAAAACTCCGTCACGGTGGAAACCTATCTTGTGGGCTATACGGGAAACCTTTACGGTCAGACCATCACGCTCGCATTTTACGACTATCTGCGCCCTGAGCGCCGATTCCCCTCGACGCAGGCTCTGCACGATCAGATCGAGCAGAACGCCCGCGAAGCCGCGTCGCTTGCACGGACGGCAGGCAATCTTTTTCATCCGTAACCTGAAAAGAACGGCTTTGAGCCGTTCTTTTTTTCATCTCTCCTTTTCCCGACGCGCTTTTTACCCCTCTCCCGCTACAATGGGGAAAAACCATATGGGAGGTGGACAAGCTGTGAAGTACGGAGAGCTTGCCATAAATCGGGAAAAACTGGAGCGCCTCATCCCCTGCACCATCTGCTTTCTGCTTACGGCAGTGCTCTTCGGTGCGCAGCTTTTCGGCGGCTACGCCCCCTTCGCCCTTGGGCTGATCGCGGCGGCGGGCTCCGGCCGGCGGGGACTCTCCGCCCTGCTCGGCGGCGTGCTCGGCGCCCTGGCCTTCATGAGCTTTTCCCACGCGCTACGCGCACTGGCCGTTGCCGTGCTGCTCTACACCGGCAGCAACGCTTTCTGCGAAACGAAATGGTACCGCTCCCGCTTTTTTCTGCCGGTACTGACCGCCTCCATGTATCTTGCCGTGGAATTCGTCTATCTTCTCCAGTCCGGAAGCGAGGATGCCGCACTCTGCGCGCTGAGTATCGCGCTTGCCACGCTCTCCGCCGTCTGCTTCCGTGCAGCGCTGCCCGGCACAGAGATCGGTGAGGAGCGCCGTCAGGCGGCGCTTTTGATGCTGACAGCGGGCGTGCTGATGGCCGCATCCTCACTTCAATTCGACAACGGCCTCGCGCCCGGACGCATCCCCGCTATGCTGCTCGTCATGCTGCTTGCCTACGATCGCAGCGCAGCGTCCGCACTGAGTGCCGCACTTGGCATCGGGCTTGCCATGGACCTGAGCTCCCAGCCCGGACAGTTTCTGCACACCGCCGTTTACAGCTTCTGCGCCCTTGCCATGGGGCCGGAACGGCGGGGACGCCGCGTGGGCGCGGCACTGCTCTGGTGCGCGCCGCTCGTTCTGCTCACGCTGCCGCTGCCGGCTGAGAAAGGATTGATCCTGCTCTACGAGGGGCTGAGCGCCGCGCTGATCTTTCTGCTGCTGCCAAACCGCGTATTCGGCGGTAAGCGGCTTGCCGTCCGGACAGAAAGCACCGCAGAAACGGACGAGACCGAGCGCTCCGCCGTCCGGCAACGGCTCGACGAAACGGCGCTCGCTCTGCGCGAGCTTTACGACAGTCTCGTCCGCACGCCCAAGCCTGCAGAGGAAAACCCCGCCATGATTTTTGACCGCGCGGCCGAGCGCGTATGCCGCGGCTGCTCACTGCGTACAGTCTGCTGGGAAAAGGACTACTCCAAAACCTACAACGCACTCAACGACGCCACCGCCGCTCTGCTCGCGCAGGGACGTGGAAAGGGCGCGGATTTTCCCGCCTATTTTTCCGACCGCTGCATTCGTTTTCCCAGCTTTCTCGCCGCGGTCAACGCGGAGCTGAGCGCTTTCCTGCTCCGGCGGCAGTACCGGGGTCAGCTGTCCGACACCCGCGCGCAGGCCGTCGGACAGTACGCCCAGCTCTCCGAGCTTCTGAGCGAGACTGCCGGGACCCTCCGCGCCCGTCCCGCCTCAGCCGGCGCGCTTTTGACCTACCGCATCGGCATGGCACTGCGTCCCAAGGAGGGCGAGAGTGTCAGCGGCGACAGCATGACGCACTTTGAGACCAGCGACGCACGGCTCTGCCTCCTGCTCTCCGACGGCATGGGAAGCGGTGTGGAGGCCCGCCGCGAGTCGGCGATGGCCGTCCGTCTGCTTGAACGCTTTCTGCGGGCCGGCGTAGAAGCCCCCGGCGCACTCAAAACGCTCAACAGCGCCCTGTCGCTGCGCGCTGAGGTATCGGAAAGCTTTACGACCATCGACCTTCTGCTGCTCTCGCTCCACAGCGGCATGGCTGAGATCTACAAATATGGTGCGGCTCCCTCTTATGTCAAGCGCGGCGGACGCGTGCGCCGCATCACCTGCTCATGCCTGCCAGCGGGCCTGCAGTCGCCCGACACCCGCCCTGAGACCACACGTCTGCATCTGGAAGCCGGAACCTTCTTCGTTATGCTCACCGACGGCATAGCCGACATCAATGACGATGACTGGCTTCAGTCTCTGCTCGCCGGCTGGCGCGGCGACGATCCGCAGTCTCTCGTCTCGGCCATCCTCGCTGCGGGCAGGGAGCACCGCGGCCTCTCCGACGACGGCGGTGTGCTGGCGCTCTATATCGACGAAAACAGCGCCGCAGACGAGGTATAAGCCGCGCAGAGCAGGGGCATACTTCCATTGTCAAAATTTTACCTGCAAGGAGTGATGCGCCATGGTCAGGGGAACGTCCCGCCGCGTGATCGTCGTCGAATCACCGGACCCCAACTTATTTGAACAGGCAATTTTCATCGTACGCAATGACGCGCTCGGCAAGGACGGCGTCACCGCACAGCAGCTCGTTGACGAAGCCTGCCGCGTCGCCCGCAGCTACACCCGCACCCACAGCACGCGCCACTCTCTCCTCCCCGGCGCGCCTGCTTTGTACTGCGGCGCGGGCGGCGCGCTGGCTATCGGGCTCATCTGGCTTCTGACTGCTTTGCTCTGAAAAGCAAATTCATAAAAATTTCATTGAAATAGTTGCAAAAGCAACTTTCCAAAATTAGGCAAGATGTGCTACACTAACTTCACAAAGGCAAGAAACCAAATCACAAATACAATCACTATTGTGGAGGAAATGACAATGAAAAAATGGGTTTGCAAGGTTTGCGGTTATATCTATGAAGGTCCTGAGGCTCCTGCGGAGTGCCCCGTGTGCCATGCCAAGAGCAACATGTTCGAAGAGGTCAAGGGCGAGATGAAGCTTGCCGCCGAGCATGAGTTCGGCGTTTATGCCAAGACCGTGAAGAACAACGATCAGATCAGCGAAGAGGACAAGAAGTATATCTTCGACCAGCTGATGGCCAACTTCAACGGCGAGTGCTCCGAGGTCGGCATGTATCTGTGCATGGCGCGCATCGCGCACCGTGAGGGCTATCCTGAGATCGGCCTGTACTGGGAGAAGGCCGCGCACGAGGAGGCCGAGCACGCCGCCAAGTTCGCCGAGCTCCTTGGCTCCGATCTGGAGAGTAACATGACTGCTTCCACCAAGAAGAACCTCGCCTGGCGTGTGGACTGCGAGTTCGGCGCGACCAACGGCAAGTTCGATCTCGCCGCCTGTGCGAAGAAGAACGGCCTTGACGCCATCCATGACACCGTGCACGAGATGGCGCGCGACGAGGCCCGTCACGGCCGTGCGCTCAAGGGTCTGCTGGAGCGCTACTTCAAGTAAGATAAAAGCGCCGAAAAATCAAGCCTTTTTCAGAGGGAGCGGAGCGATCCGCTCCCTCTCTTTTTGCGCCCTGCGGGGGAAATGCGTGTGGAAGTCTTGTGGAAGTTAAGATGAAAATTCACTAAAGTTTCGGCCCTCTATATTTTCTCTTTACCTTTCCGGCCGCATTTGCTATAATATTAGATTGAATTAGTATCCGCGGTATCTTTTCCGCATAGATTGGAGGTCTCAGCATGAAATACGAACGCTGGCTCATCCCACCGGTGGATGACGCCGCGGTCGAGACGCTGATGGACGCAGGCTATCCCTATCTTGTATCAAGTGTTCTGGCCTCACGCGGCGTGAAAACGCCCGAGCAGGCCGCGGCGCATCTGGACCGCGAACGCACGCTGATCTATTCTCCGTTTCTCATGCGCGACATGGACAAGGCGGTCGAGCGCATTAACCGCGCACTCTCCGACGGCGAGACCATCGCCGTGTTCGGCGACTATGACGTGGACGGCATCACCTCCACCTGCCTTGTCACCGATTATCTGCGCTCGCGCGGCGCAAAGGTCCTTATGCACATCCCCCGCCGCATTGAGGAGGGCTACGGCCTCGGCTGCGACGCGATCCGCGCCCTTGCCGAACAGGGCGCATCGCTGCTCATCACCGTGGACTGCGGCATTACGGGCGTGGACGAAACGGAATTTGCCAAAACGCTGGGCGTCGACCTTGTTATCACCGACCACCACGAATGTAAAGACGTGCTGCCCGCCGCCGTGGCCGTTGTCGATCCCCACCGGCCCGACTGTCCGTTTCCCTTCAAGCATCTCGCCGGCGTGGGCGTTGCACTGGAGCTGATTCTTGCCATCGGCGGGGCCGAGCGTGAAAACGCGCTTTTCTCACGCTACTGCACCCTCGCCGCCATCGGCACCATTGCCGACGTCATGCGCATGGAGGGTGAGAACCGCACCATCGTTCAATGCGGGCTTGAGGGCATCGACCGCAGTGATTTTATCGGCCTGCACGCGCTGCTGCGCGAGGCCGGACTGACAAACCGCCCGCTCTCCTCCGTACAGATTGGCTTTGTGCTTGCGCCGCGCATCAACGCCGCCGGGCGCATGGGGCGTGCCGAACTGGCCGCCGAGCTTCTGCTCACGCAGGACCCCGTCAAGGCCGAGTCCCTCGCCCGCGAGCTGTGTGACCTCAACCGCGAGCGTCAGAGCGTGGAACAGAGCATCTTCCGCTGTGCCATCGAGCAGATGGATACGCTTGCGCCCACTGAGCGCAGCGCGCTCGTGCTCTCAAGCGAGGAGTGGCATCAGGGTGTTGTCGGCATCGTCGCTTCCCGCCTTTCGGAGAAGTTCTCCTGTCCGAGCTTTATGATCCACCTCGCCGGCGGCATGGGTAAGGGCTCCTGCCGCAGCTACGGCGGGTTCAATCTCTTCGCCGCACTTGAAGCGTGCAGCGATCTTCTCGTCGGCTTCGGCGGGCACGAGCTCGCCGCCGGCTTTACCATCAAAGAGGAAAATATCCCCGCCTTCCGCAAGCGCATCAACCAATATGTCCGCGCACACTGCGGTGAGATCGCACCGGTCTCCTCGCTGGAGATCGACGCCCCGCTCACGCGGCCCAATCTCATCACACTCCCCGAGATCGAAGAGCTCTCCCGGCTTGAGCCATACGGTGCGGGCAACAACCGCCCTGTTTTCTGTCTGCTTGGCGCGCGGCTGGAAAATATCCAGAGCGTCGGCCAGAACAAGCATCTCAAGATCCGCCTTCAGAAAGGACATGCCAGCTTCGACGGCATTTTCTTTTCCGTCACCCCCGGTGAATGCGGTCTTTCCGTCGGCGACCGGGTGGACGCCGCCTTTTACCTTCAGGTCAACGAATTCCGCGGCAGCCGCAGCCTGCAGCTTCAGCTCGTCGATCTGCGCCCGGCTCTTGATCCCGGCGCGCGCGAGGCCGAGCAGCTTTCCCTGTGCGCCGCGCTGATGGAGGGAAACGGCGTAAGCCTGCGGGACGCGGCGCGGCTGCTCCCCTCCCGCGAGCAGTTCGTGCGCGTGTGGCGCACGCTTGAGCATGAGGTCGGCAGCGGCACGCTGACTGCTCCGGAGCTTCCGTTCCTGCGGCGGCTCGCCGCGGAAACTCCGGGCGCAGAAAGTTTTCTGCGCACCACTCTCTGTCTGGAAATTTTTGCCGAGCGCGGACTGCTGACGATCTCGCGCGCGGATAAATATATCACGCTTCGCCTCACGTCGGACGGCAAGCGTGTTGAGCTTGACTCCAGCCCCTATCTGCGCCGCCTGCGCGAAGGACTGGAGCACACGAACCGAGGTGGAACGCCATGACCGTACAACAGCCGAATATCCCCGCCGCCGAACCGGCGCCGATCGATCCGTTGGTTCAGAAGCAGTACGAGCATCTGGTCGAAACGATCCGCAGCTACAATCCCGGTGCGGACTTTGCGCAGATCGACGC
>CAKTOJ010000056.1 GCA_934589665.1 uncultured Oscillospiraceae bacterium
GCCTGCGCCTGAATGTCGGAGAGCGAAAAGCGCGCCATGAGCTTTTCCTTGGCGTCGTCGTAGCTGGTGCGGATGATATGGATGACTTCATCGATATTATCCTGCGCGATCAGCAGACCCTGCAACAGGTGCTCGCGCTCGCGGGCTTTTTTGAGGTCGTACTGCGTGCGGCGGGTGATGATCTGCTCCTGAAAGGCCAGATACTCGTCGAGAATATGACGCAGAGAAAGGATCTTTGGCTGCTTCTGGTTATCGACCAGCGCAAGCATATTGATGGCAAAGCTGGTCTGGAGCTGCGTCTGAGCGAAGAGACGGTTGAGCACGACCTGCGGGTTCGCGTCGCGCTTGACCTCAATGACGATGCGCATACCGGTGCGGTCGGTCTCGTCGCGGATGTCGGAGATGCCTTCCAGCTTTTTCTCATTGACCTGATCGGCCATATTTTTGATGAGCATGCGCTTGTTGACCTGATAGGGCAGCTCGGTGACAATGATGCGTACGCGGTCCTTGCCGAACTCCTCAAACTCCGTGCGGGCACGAAGGATGATCTTGCCGCGGCCCGTGGCGTAGGCGGCGCGGATGCCGCTTCTTCCCATGATAATGCCCTTGGTCGGAAAGTCGGGACCGGTCACATGCTGCATAAGATCAGAGAGCGTCGCCTCCGGATCGTCGAGCACACAGATGCAGGCGTTGATAACCTCCGTGAGGTTATGCGGCGGAATATTCGTCGCCATGCCGACGGCAATGCCGGACGAGCCGTTGACCAGTAGATTTGGGAAACGGCTGGGCAGCACCCGCGGCTCCTTGCGGGATTCGTCGAAGTTGGGGTCCCAGTCCACTGTATCCTTATCGATGTCGCGCAGCATCTCGTTGGCCATCTTCGACATGCGGGCCTCGGTGTAACGGTAGGCCGCCGGGGGATCGCCATCGACCGAACCGAAGTTGCCGTGACCATCGACGAGCATATAGCGCATGGAGAAATCCTGCGCCAGACGGACAAGAGCATCGTAAACCGATGCATCACCGTGGGGATGATAGCGGCCGAGCACGTCACCGACGCAGGTCGCGGACTTTTTAAAGGGCTTATCGCTCGTCAATCCATCCTCATACATGGCGTAGAGGATGCGGCGGTGGACGGGCTTGAGACCGTCGCGCACATCGGGCAGCGCACGCCCGACGATGACGGACATGGCGTACTCGATGTAGGAGGACGTCATTTCATGCACAAGCTCGCTCTGCACGATCTTTTGGTTGGGAAACTGAATATCTTCGGGCTTATAATCCACATTTTTGTGTGCCATTTTCTGCGTCCTCCCTTCTTAAAAGTCCAGATTGACCGCGTATTTCGCGTTCTGCTCGATAAACTCCTTGCGCGGCTCAACCTTTTCGCCCATGAGAACGGTGAAGGTTTCATCGGCAAGGATCGCATCCTCCAGCGTGATGCGCTTGAGCGTGCGGTGCTCAGGGTCCATGGTGGTCTCCCACAGCTCATGTGGGTTCATTTCACCGAGGCCCTTAAACCGCGAGATATCGACCTTCGCGTTTGCATTGTCGCCGCGCAGCTCAGCGGAGTACGCGTCACGTTCCTCCTCAGAAAAGGCAAGCTTCGTGGTCTTACCGCGCGTGAGCTTGAAAAGCGGGGGGACGGCGGCGTAAACGTAGCCGTTTTCAATGAGCGGACGCATATAACGGAAGAAGAAGGTCAGCAGCAGCGTGCGGATATGGGAGCCGTCCACATCGGCATCCGCCATGATAATGACCTTGTGATAGCGGAGCTTATTGACGTCGAAATCCTCGCCCAGCCCCGCGCCGAGCGCGACAATAACGGGCTGAAGTTTATCATTGCCGTAGATTTTGTCGGCGCGGACCTTTTCAACGTTAAGCATCTTGCCCCACAGCGGCAATATCGCCTGGAAGCGGGAGTCGCGTCCCTGCGTGGCAGAGCCGCCGGCGCTGTCGCCCTCAACGATATAAATTTCGGTAAGCTCGGGGTTATTCTCGTTGCAGTCGCGCAGCTTATCCGGCATGGCCGCACCGCCGAGAGCGCTCTTGCGGCGGATGGACTCACGCGCCTTGCGAGCGGCTTCACGCGCGCGGTTGGCCGTCATGGCTTTGTCCAGAATGGTGCGGGCGACGACAGGATTTTCGTCCAGGAACTGCATGAGCTTATCCGAGACAATGGAATCGACAAGCGTGCGCATGGAGGCGTTGCCAAGCTTGGCTTTGGTCTGGCCTTCAAACTGCGCCTCGGTAAGCTTGACGGAAATGACGGCGGTCAGACCCTCACGGCAGTCCTCACCGGAAACCTTGTCTCCTTCCTTAATAAGGCCGACCTTAATGCCGTAGGCATTGAGCACACGGGTGAGCGCGGCCTTGAAGCCGGTCTCATGCATGCCGCCTTCAGGCGTGTGGACATTGTTGGCAAAGGAGAGAATATTCTCCTGATAGCCGTCGTTATACTGAAGCGCTACCTCGGCGTAGGAATCCCCCTTCATACCGTTCATGTAAATGACACCGGAATGAAGCGCATCCTTCGACTTATTCAGGAAGGTGACAAACTCACGAATGCCTCCCTCATAGCACATCTCATCGCTCTGCTCCTGTCCCTCGCGCAGATCGACCGTGCGGATGCGCAGTCCCGCATTCAGAAAGGCCTCCTCGCGCATACGGGTGTGGAGGGTATCATAGGAATAAACCGTGTCCTCAAACATTTCCGGATCAGGCTTAAAGGTAACGGTCGTTCCGGTGCGATCGGTCGTTCCGGTAATTGTCATCTCCTGCGTGATGCGGCCGCGGGAAAATTTCATTTCATGGATCTTGCCGTCCTTGTGTACCTGTACAGTCAGCCATTCGGACAGCGCGTTTACCACGCTCGCACCAACGCCATGCAGGCCGCCGGAAACCTTATAGCCTCCGCCGCCGAACTTGCCGCCGGCGTGCAAAACGGTGAAAACGACCTCGAGCGCAGGGCGTCCGGTCTGAGCCTGAATGTCCACGGGGATGCCGCGGCCGTTATCGACAACAGTAATGGTATTGTCCGGATTGATCTGCACAGTAATATCTGTGCAGTAGCCGGCCAACGCTTCATCGATGGAGTTATCGACGATTTCATAGACAAGGTGGTGCAATCCGCTTGTCGAGGTCGAACCGATATACATGCCCGGGCGCTTGCGTACCGCCTCAAGGCCTTCCAAAACCTGAATTTCCGAAGCATTGTAATCGTTGCCGGCATCTACCGCGGTAGATTGAAGAAGTTCGTTATCTGCCATTGGTTTCTCCTTTCGTCACAAGGCAGGAGAAATACGCCGGAACGCCTTCCGGCGCATTTCTCCGTACCTTGAAATCATTGAAATAATAGAAATTGTTTGACTCCGTCTATCATGCTAGACTCAAAAGCATCAGGGGATCAATATGTTGCTTTCTCTTCCTCCATACGCTTTTGCAGCGTGGTGGTATTGAGTTCGGAGAGATAAACAATCTGCGGATGGTAGGGATGATCACAGACCAAAAAGGATTTTGGAAGATCGTCGCAGACCTCCAGCACTGTTCCGTCCTTCTCTGCGTGCTCTAAAAACGCACGGGTCAGCTTGGACTGCGATGTGATTTCCAAATCGAAAATACCGATAATATGCCGCTCGGCAATCATTTGATTGCGTCCTATATGAAGGTACATAAAGTCACCGTATTTTTCCATCCTCTACATGGAAAACCTTACCTTTGAGCATAGTTTCCAGCCGGTCCTCCTCACAACAGGTGATAAATACCTGACCGCCGGAGATGCGGTTGAGCACAAATTCCTGCCGCCGGGGATCAAGCTCAGAGAGAACATCGTCGAGCAGAAGCACCGGCGAAAAGCCTGTGACATCACGAAAAATATCTCGCTCGGCGAGCTTGAGAGAAAGTGCCGCCGTGCGGGTCTGTCCCTGAGAGGAATAGGCCCGCGCTGCCGTACCGCCGATGGATACTGCTATATCATCCTTATGCGGACCGGAAAGGCAGAGCCGCGATGCCAGCTCGGCATGGTAATGCTCACGCTGATGCGCCATAAGACGGTCAAAAAGCACCTCCTGCCCTGCAAAGGGATCATCAATTGTCTTTACCGTCTCATACGCAAGGATCAGCTCTTCCCTTCCGCCGGAGCACTCATGGTGCGCAGCGGAGGCATACTCCGCCAGAAGCCTGCAGAAACGGGCACGATAATAGATCAAAACCGCGCCGTACTGCGCCATACGGAGATTAAAGTCCGGAAGTGTATCGAGCAGGGACGGATGCTCCTCAGCGTCGCGGAGGATGCGTGTTTTATGATCGTAGAGGCGGTTATATTCGCTCAAAGCATCTGCATAGCGCGGTCTGAGCTGAGAGAGTGAAAGATCCATAAACCGCCGCCGCGCCGCCGCGCCGTCCCGAATAAGAAGAAGATCGTCCGGACAGAAGTAGACGGTATTCAATACGCCGGAAAGTTCACCAGCCTTTTTGCAGGCAACCTTATTGATGCTCATTTTGCGGCGTTTTCCGCGGAAGAGGGAAATATCTACTGTAAAATCGCGTTCCCTTGAAAAGATACCTCCGGTCAGCCTTGCCTCCTGCGCGTCAAAGGATATCATCTCTTTTTCCGTGCGGGTGCGGGGCGACTTGGCACAGGAAAGATAAACAGCCGCTTCAAGCAGGTTTGTCTTTCCCTGCGCATTCTCACCGACGATGACGTTAACCGACTGGTCAAAGTTCACGCTCTCGTGCGTGTAGTTCCGGAAATGCTCCAGTGTGAGAGAATCAAGACGCATATGCAACCGTCAGCTCTTCACCGTCCATGGAAACAATATCTCCCGGCCGGATTTTTTTACCGCGCATGGTACAAATCTCGCCGTTGACGGACACCTCACCGTCCAGAATACGGATCTTGGCTTCACCGCCGGTGGAAACCAGATTGGCAAATTTCAAAAGATCCTGAAGCTTGATGAATTCCGTGGTAATAGGAATGGTGGTCATAAAAAGACCTCTTTTCTCATATTCTTATTGTGCCTTGAGACGGACAGGCAGAACCATATAAAGGAAGCTCTCCTCCTTACCGTCGGCCGGAACAATGATTGCCGGAGAAATACCGGTATTAAGCTCTACCTTTACTTCATCTGCCGGCGCATAGCGCAGCGCATCCATCAGATAGCGGTTATTGAAGCCAATTTCCAGTCCCTGACCGTCGCCTGCGATACGGCAGACATCCTTGGCATCGCCGTTGGCTGTTTTTGCGGAAAGCAGGACCTTGTTTTCTTCAAAAATACAGCGGACAGGACTCTTCAGCTTTTCCGAAATGACGACACTCACGCGGTCGAGGCTTTCCAACAAAACCTTTGTTTCGACCTGGACAGAAATGGGATTACGGCGCGGGATGGCATTTTTATAGTCGAGAAATTCACCCTCAAGACGGCGGCAGATCAGTTCGGTCTCCCCGATCTCAAAGAGAATATGGCGCTGACCGAGCGTGATGGTGGCAAGCGTCTCCACATCCTCGCAGATCTTCTCAACTTCGTTGAGTGCAGCGCCCGGCGCGACAAAGGAAAACGCGCCGCCTTCGATCCGCTCAAGCGGCTCACGCCGCAGAGCCAGGCGAAAGCCATCGACCGCAACGACCGTCAGACCATTGTCACCAATTTCAAACAGCTCACCCATATGGACGGGACGAGCCTCGTTCGTGGACACAGCAAATGAGGTTTGCTGGATCATGGAGCGAAGCGTTTTTTCAGGAAGCGTCAGGGAATATTTTTCCTCGACCTCCGGCAGCTCCGGAAAATCAGCGGCGGAGAGCGCGAGGATATCAAAGTCGGCGTCGCCGCAGGAGAGGTGCACCATCAGTTTTTCGTCGGATGAGAAGGTGATCATATCGTCCGGCATGCGGCGGATGATGTCGCCGAAAAGGCGCGAGGAGAGGACAAGCTCTCCGCTCTCCTGCTCTTCTACAGCAAAGCGGGTGCGGATACCCGTCTGCATATTATAGCCGGAGACAGTGAGAATGCCGTCGGCGCAGGAGAGCAGCAGGCCCTCGAGCGCAGGAATGGAGCTTTTTGCGGCGACCGCGCGGGACGCCGTGTTGATGGCGTTTTGCAGCAGAAGCTTTTCGCAGGAGAATTTCATAACGAGAATCCTTTCTTGAAAAAAAGAATAGAATTTTTAGTCGTTTCCGTAGTAGAGGGAGAAAATTGTGGGAAAGTGGCCGGAACCGCTGAAAAATAAGGAAAATTTGATGTGGAAAAGAATGGGGATGAAAATAGGATAAATTTTGGCTGTGTGGAAAGATCGGGTTATACACACAAGCGGTGAACAGGAAACTGTTAACTGTGTGGATAACCGGTTACTTTTTTGAGTTAATGTTAATCGTAATATTTTTGATCGTTTCCGCGAATGAGGGATCGGACTGCATCTTGCTCTCAACCTGCTCAAGCGCGTGAAGAACGGTCGTATGATCGCGCCCGCCAAATTCGCGGCCGATATCCGGCGTTGAGAGGTTTGTCATGCGGCGGACAAGGTACATGGCTGCCTGACGGGCGGTAACGGCTTCGCGGCTGCGTGAAGGACCTTTCACGACCATTTCATCGATGCCGAAAAAGCGCGAAACCTCATCAATGATGGAAGCGGCTGTCGGGATATATTCATTGGATTTGCGCAGCATATCGCGCACGGCGCGATTAGCGCTCTCTTCGTCCATCTCTTTGCCGATCAAATCGCGGTAGGCGAGAATCTTATTCATCGTGCCTTCCAGCTGACGGACATTGGAGGTAACATTTTCGGCAATGTATTTTGCAATGTCGTCATCGATGACCGTGCCCCACTGCGCAGCCTTATTTTTAATGATGGCAAGACGCGTTTCAAAATCCGGCGGCTGCACGTCAACAAGCAGTCCCCATTCAAAACGGGTCTGAAGCCGGTCCTCAAGCTGCTGCATCTCGCGCGGTGAGCGGTCGGAGGTCAGAACGATCTGACGCTTGGATTCGTAAAGCGTATTAAAGGTATGGAAAAATTCCTCCTGTGTCTGCTTGCGGCCGGCAATGAACTGTACGTCGTCCATCAGCAGAAGGTCCGCGTCGCGGTATTTGCTGCGGAATTCCACGTTTTTGCCGCTGCGGATCGCCTCAACGAGTTCGTTAGTGAAGTCATCACCCTTGATGTAAACGATCTTCACACCGGGATTCTTTTTGCGGATCTCGTGTGCAATGGCGTAGATCAGATGCGTTTTGCCGAGACCGGAATCTCCGTATATGAAAAGAGGATTATAATGCTCCGCCGGTGCGTCGGCCACGGCACGGGCTGCGGCGTATGCAAGCTTGTTGCTGTCGCCGACGACAAAGGTGTCAAACGTAAAGTCCCCGGACTCGAGCAGAGAGGTTGGTTTTTTTGCCTTTTCCTGACCAAAGGAATCCCGCTCAGCGGCAGAGAGAAGCTTTACGTCAAAATCAGCGGAAAAAATTTCCTTAAGCGCCGCTTTCAGGTTCGGCATGAAAAGAGACTCGATCGTTCCCCGCTTAAAATCGTTGGGACAACAGAGATAAAAGGTCATATCGCGGATAGCAACGGCTTCCACCTCGTCAAACCAGGTGGAAATGGCAGTCTCGACCAGACCACCGGCGCGGAGGCGTTCGAGCACGACCTGCCAGACGTCAGCAACAGAATTCAAAAAAACCGCTCCTTTCGGGGAGAAAAGTAAAAGGCCGGCACCCTTGGCGCAGCACAAAATATCACTGCTTTATTATAACAGAAATAAAGAAAGAAAGCAAGATATTTAAGGCATTTTATATTTAGAATATGTATAATGGATTGCGTTCAAAACACAAGAAAAACACAAGATTTTGTAGTTGACAGAAAAAGAGTGGTTTTGTATAATATTCTCTGCGTTGCGTGACGCAGCGCGTAAGATCAGCTACTGCGGCGATGAAAAAAATTTCACCGTCGTCGAGTAAGAGCGGTCATTGGCCGCCGGCAAAATTTTTAGGAGGTGTAACGCAATGGCTACTTCTCGTACCTATCAGCCCAAGAAGCTTCAGCGCTCCAAGGAACACGGCTTCCGCAAGAGAATGGCAACCGCCAATGGCCGTAAGGTCCTGGCCCGCCGCCGCGCAAGAGGCCGCGCCCGCCTGACTCATTGAGAGAGCCAATGGCGCATCGCATAGAGTAACACGAGGGACGGACGATGAGGTAATATCGCCGTCCCTTGGAGGCTATTGCCTGAAAATGAAAAAATTCATCATTTTCTGACAAAATTGCAGGAGAGAGCACTGTGAAGAAAACCACGACCGTAAAGGAAAATTACGAGTTCCGCCGGATCTATGCAAAGGGAAAATCCGGTGTTTCGCCGTACCTTGTGGTCTATGTGCGCCCTAACCGACGCGGGCATAACCGCCTTGGCGTGACTGTGAGTACTAAGATCGGACATGCCGTGGTGCGCAACCGTGTGCGCCGCCAGCTGAGGGAGATCTTCCGGCTCAATCAGGATAAGCTCACACAGGGCTACGATATGATCGTTGTGGCGCGCACGCGCGCCGTACATGCGGAATACCGTGAGATCGACCGTGCGTTTTTACGGACGTGCGGGAAGCTCGGCCTTATGGAAAAAAAGGCATGAAGCGTATTCTGCTCGCCCTTATACGGTTTTACCGGAAAAATATCTCTCCCCTGCGCCCTCCCTGCTGCCGCTTTATCCCTACCTGCTCACAGTATGCCCTTGAGGCAATCGAAAAGTACGGTGCGGTCAAAGGCGGCTGGCTGACGTTCAATCGTCTGATGCGATGTCATCCCTTTTACAGGGGTGGAAAGATCTATGACCCTGTTCCCTGAGAGGGAACGAGATCTCCGTTCCGTAAACGGAAGAAAAAATACGGAGGACACAAAAGATGTTTTCAACGATCGGATACTATATTTGTATCCCCTTCGCGTGGCTGCTCCGCACCCTTTATGAGCTGACAATGTCCTACGGCTGGGCGCTGGTGCTCTTCACGGTGGTGGTCAAGCTCGTGCTGCTTCCCTTCCAGATCAAGTCGAAGAAGAGCATGATGCGCATGAGCCGCTTTCAGCCGATGATCAAGGAGATCCAGACACGCTACGCAAAGAATCCCGAGAAGATGAACGAAGAGCTCCAGCGGCTTTACGCTGAGGAGAATGTGAACCCCATGAGCGGCTGCCTGTGGAGTTTCCTTCCCTTCCCCATCCTCATTGCGCTCTATTCCATCATCCGTCAGCCCATCACTCGCTTCATGATGCTCACGAACGAGGCGATGCAGACGGTGTATGACGCCGTTGTTGCCGCTGGCGCCGATATCTCCTCAATCGCCATGATGAAGGAGGGCGCGGCGATTCTCAAGGATGGCGTCGTTCAGCTCCAGCCCTACGGCCAGATCTCTCTGGTGAAGCTGGCGCAGGAGCTCGGCGTTGCACTGCCTGACGGCTGGATTAACATGGACTTCAGCTTCCTCGGCATGGACCTCACTGCGATCCCAAGGGATGTGGTCGGCCAGATTACCACTGGCGGCTGGGCCGTAATCGGTGTGCTGCTTATTCCCATTCTTTCCGGCGTGATGAGCTTCTGGCAGTCCAAGATTTCCATGGCTGCGACGCCTGCGGCATCCGATCCGAGTGATCCCACCGCGCGTTCGAGCCGCATGATGATGTGGATGATGCCGCTCATGTCACTGTGGATCGGTTTTACGCTGCCGGCCTCCCTGGGCGTGTACTGGATTGCTAACAGCATCCTGATGCTCGTGCAGGAGAAGGTTCTCAACCAGTATTTTAAAAAGAGCATGGCTGCTGAGGATGAGGCACGTGAAAAGGCCCGCATGGAGGACCGTCTCCGCCGCATGGAGGAGGCCCGTGTGGCCCAGCAGCAGCGCGAGGCGGAAAAGAAGAGCCTGAAGGAAAAGCAGAGGGCCGCACAGGCCGCAAAAGCTGCCAAGGCCGAAAAGGCTAAGCGCGCCACCACGGAAGCGGGGCGCGTGGGCGACCGTCCTTATGCAAGAGGGCGTTCGTTCAACCCTGACCATTACGGAGAATAACTGAAGAAGGAGCTTGTCTATATGATCAAGTTTATTGATATGACTGGCAAGACCGAGGATGAAGCGATCCAGCGTGCGCTCAGCCAGCTCGGCATGGACCGCGATGATGTGTCCGTCGAGATCCTTGAACGCGCGAAGTCCGGTTTCCTCGGTATCGGCGGTTCGCCGGCAACGGTTCGCGTAAGCTATGACGACGGTCAGCCGGAGCCCAAGCCTGAGGCGAAGAAGCCTGAGTCCAAGGCAGAGTCCAAGCCCGCAGCGCCCAAGGTGGCCAAGCCGCTTTACTGCCCCGAGGTGCTGCAAAAGGAAGTGCGTGCAAAGGAAAAGCAGGAGCGCGAGAGCAGACATTCTGAGCGCAAGGCGGAGCCGAAGGCAGAAAAGACCGTGCGCGAGCCGGTTGTGCTGGGCGAGGAAGTCCACGATGAGAAGAGCGAGCAGATCCGCACCTTCCTCAAGGGCCTGCTTGAGCATATGGATTCCGCGGCTGAGATCAAGGTCTATGAGACAGAGAAAGGCCGCTATAAGGTCATTCTGGAGGGCGAGAAGCTCGGCGCGCTCATTGGCCGCCGCGGCGAGACACTCGACGCCATTCAGCAGCTGACGAACTATTCCATCAACCGCGGCGGCGAGAGCAAGCGCGCCCGCGTGCAGATCG